>JBDRFW010000111.1:0-12716 GCA_043818415.1 Chloroflexota bacterium
CGCTAAGAAAATCGTCGTCCTGGAAAAGAGGGACAGGCCGGGCGGCGTCAGCGCCCTGGCCGGCGGACTCTTTGCCGCCGAAAGCCCCGTCCAGGTACGCCGCTGGGTGGATGCCGACCGTGACAGGCTTTTCAGGAAGGCGCTGGACTGGGCCCACTGGAGCCAGGTCGACCCCCGGGTCCTTCGCGCCTTTATCGACCGGTCGGGGGACACCATCCGCTGGCTGGAGGACAAGGGGCTGGAGTTCGACCTTATCAGCTTTTACCCCGACCAGGACCCGCCCGTCCAGCACAACCCGAGGGGACACGGCGCGAAGCTGGTGCAGGTGCTGGCGCAGCAATGCCGGGAGCGCGGCGTCGAGCTGCTGCTTAACACCCCTGTTATAAAAATAACACGCAGTAAGCAGGGCAGAGCAACCGGCGTGCTGGCAGAGAAAGATGGCGGGATAATAGAAATCAGGAGCCGGAACGTCATCATCGCCACCGGCGGTTTCTGCGGGAATAAAGAGCTTTTTAGCAGGTACTTCCCGTCCGCCTACGCGAGCATGACCCTGAGCGGGCTGCCGCTCACCGGGGATGGTATCATCATGGCGGGGGAAATCGGGGCCGCCATCGAGGGCTTTGCCACCGTTATCAAGGAAGGCCCCCGGTACGATATCCATACCTGGCCGCTGATGGCACTGGAGCGCGACCCCACCACCATCTGGGTGAACAAAAAGGGGGAGCGCTTCACCGACGAGGCCACCGGCTACCACGTCTTCGAGAGCGTCAACGCCATGCTCCGGCAGCCGGACCAGGCCTGCTTTACCCTGCTCGACGCCGGGATAAGGCGGCACTTCGAGGAAAAAGGGCTCAAGCTCAGCCGGATTACCCCCGCGTCCGCCACGAAAACGCCGTCGCTGGAGAAAGCGCTCCAGGCCGGTGCCGCCTGGGACAGGATAAAGATAGCCGGCTCCTGGGACGATATAGCTCAGCGGGCGGGCATTGACCCGCAAGTTTTGAAAGAGACGGTGGAGCGGTACAACGCTTTTTGCGACCGGGGCTATGACGCCGACTTCGCCAAGGAGCGGAAATACCTGCTGCCGCTGCGCACGCCGCCCTATTACGCCATCCGGGACCTGGCCGTACTCCTAGATACCGTGGGCGGCATCCGGATAAATGAGCGGATGGAAGTGCTGGACCGGCAGGACAACCCGATTCCGGGACTCTACGCCGCCGGGGTGACCACCAGCGGCTGGGAGCCAGAAAATTACTGCGGCGAGCTTAACGCCAGCGCCTTCGGGTTTGCCGTTACCTCGGGGCGTATCGCCGGGGAAAACACGGTGCGCGCTTCCCTAAGGTGATGACTCCTCTTGGATTTCCACCCTGATTTTATCCAGGCCTATTCTCCGGCAGGCCCGCCAGCGCTTCTCGCCGTCGATTATGTGGAAGCACTGCTCCACCATCTCCACCACGATTGGTTCCCGGAGTCCGTTTTGCTTGATATCCTCACAGAGGCAAAGGATAACGCTCTCCTCGCAAATAATACAGTAGTTGGGCAGGACCCTGGTTATTTTCACTTCCCTTATCTCTGACATCGTATCCCTCACTTGCCGGTCATTATTAGCCGAACTTGTGGCTGATGCCGTAGCCCCCCCGCGGGAAACGCCACTCGATGTTCAGGTAAGGACAGGCGATACGGCAGGAGCCGCACTCCAGGCAACCCTCGTAGTTGACGCTGACGCGGTCGACCTCCCAGCGGTAGACATTGGCCGGACAGAAGTTGACGCAGGGTTTCTCGGCGCACTCTTTCAGGCACTTGTCCCCATCGATGATTTTAAGGTGGCTCTCCGTGTCCACCCGGAAGCGGTCGAGGAAGAGCTTGTCTTCCAGCTTCATATCGCTCATTTTACCACCCGCCACATCCGCCAGGCCAGCCGGAGAAGCTTCCATAAAGACATCTTCCGGCGGCGGAAGGCCTCAACGATTATCTTTTGTTTCTGCTTCTTGCTGACCCCGTCAACGGTCAGCATCTCGCGGGCTGCCCCCGCCGCCAGCCCGGGCAACTCGTTAAACAGTTCCTTTCGGTTGTAAAGAAATTTACCGAAATCCCGGTACTTTTTCAAGTCCCGCATCACGTAAGACCCCGCCAGCCTCTCCCCGTAGCCGGACAGGCCCTTCCGGGAAAGGTCGCCCTTACCCAGCGCCTCGATGATGGTCTCGGCGGCCATTTTGCCGGAGGCCATGGCCAGGTTGTTCCCCTCCCGGTGCAGGGCGTTGAAGAGCATGGCCGAGTCCCCGGCGATGAGGTAGCCGTCGCCGTAGAGCCGGGGGATGGCGTCATAGCCGCCCTCGGCCAGCCAGTGCGCCATATACTCCCGGACCTGCCCCCCGGCGATGAGGGGGGCGATGACGGGGTGCCGCTTGAACGCCTCGATTAGCTCGTAGGGTTTCACCTGCCTGGCGGCAAAATCGGCCAGGTTGGCCCCGATGGACAGGGACAGAGAACCGTGGTTGGTATAGAGGGCCGCCACGCCGTCCATGCCGTCCGTGATTTCCCCCAGTATCTCCAGGGTAACGCCGTCGCCGGGGACCACGCCGAAGCGCTGCTCGATGACCTCGGTCGGCAACTCGATGATTTCCTTGACCGCCAGGGCCACCTCCTCCGGCTTGAGCTCGGGGCGGAATCCGGTGGCGGCGGCCAGCGCCGAGTTCACGCCGTCGGCCAGCAGGGTCACCTTAGCCCGTACCTCCCCGTCCTCCCGTCCGGTAACTACCCCGGCGACGCCGCCATGCCCGTCACGGAGCAGATCGATGACCGTCGTGGCGGGGACGATGAGCGCCCCCTTCTCGCGGGCCTGCCCGGCGAACCAGCGGTCGAACCGGGCGCGCGCCACGGTAAAGGCGTTGTGCTTCCTCTCGCCGCTGAAAATGGCGTCGCGGTAGGCCAGGGTGTAGCCGCCGTCCCCGGACAGGTAACAGACCCTCGATTCCACGATGTTCCTCTCGATGGGGCAGTCACGCCCGGCGAAATCGGGGGCCACCTGCACCAGGTCGTGCCCGTAGAGGACGCCGCCGGAGACGTTCTTGGCGCCGGGGTACTCCCCCCGCTCGAAGACGATGGTCTTTATGCCGGCATTAGCCAGGGTACAGGCCGCCGCAATACCGGCCGGGCCCGCCCCCACTATCGCCGCGTCAAAGGTCTCTTTCATGACTTCCCGACCTTACCCGTCCGCTCTTTGATTCCCTTTATCAGCTCCGGCACGACGACCGTGTAGTCGCCGATGATGGCGTAGTCGGCGATGCCCACCAGGGGCGCCTCGCGGTCGGTATTGATGGCGATTATCTTCTCCGAGCCCTGCATTCCCGCCTGGTGCTGCACCGACCCCGATACCCCCACGCCGATATAAAGCTTGGGTGAAACCGTCTTGCCCGTCTGCCCCACCTGCCGCTCGTAGGGAAGCAGTCCGGCCTCCACGACCGGCCGTGAGCAGGCGATTGTCCCGCCGAGCAGCTCCGCCAGCTCTTCCAGCATCGGCACGTACCTGGAGTTGCAGGCCCCTTTTCCCACCACCACCAGCGTGGAAGCCTGGGCGATATCCGCCTCTCCCGTGACGGCGGCGATGAAATCAACGACCCGCGGCAGCGCCTCGTCGACCTTTTCCAGGGTTAGCCGGTGGACTTCACCTTTGCGTCCCTTCTCCTTCGGGGGCTGTTTCATTACGCCGGGACGCACCGTGCTCATCTGGGGGCGGTGGCTGCGGCAGAGGATGCTGGCCATGATGTTGCCGCCGAAGGTGGGGCGCGTCATCACCAGCAGCCGGGTCTCCGGGTCGATGTCCAGCCCGGTGCAGTCGGCGGTGAGCCCGGTGTTCAGTCGGGTAGCCACGACCGGGGCCAGGTCTCTCCCCAGCGGTGTCGCCCCCAGGAGCAGCACCTCCGGCTTGACCTCCCGGCATATATGCTCCAGGGCCCGCCCGTAGAGCCGGGAAATATACGTCTTCAGCGCGGGGTCGTCCATTATATAAACGGCGTCGCACCCGTAAGCGATGGCCTCGTCCGCCACCGACCCCACTTTGTCCCCCAGCAGGAATCCGAAGACTCTACTCCCCAGCTTTTCGGCAATCTTACGGGCTTTGCCGACCAGCTCCCAGGCGACGCCGGCGCCGCGACCATTGGACGCCTCGATAAATACCGCCACACCCTGGTAGTCGCCCAGGGGGCGGGGCTCCTGGCCGGGACCCGTTACTTTCTTTTTGACGGGTTTCTCGAAGATGACGGCATTGACGGGGCAGACCTTGGAACAGCGGCCACAGCCGATGCAGAGGTCGGGGTTGATATGGGCTACCCCGTCCTTCATCTCGATGGCGCTAACAGGGCACTCCCCGACGCAGAGCTGGCAGCCGATACACTTGTCCGGAATAATCTCGGCGATATCCCGGCCCTGGCTGTTCTTGGGCATGACTATCCTTTTACCTTGAGCGGCAGCTCTTCGAGCAGCTTTCCTTCCTGCGTGAAGAAAGCGTCCAGGAAGTCGGCGACCGCCTTATCCTTATCCTCGGAAATATCAAAGACCGGGCCGCCGGTGCGGACGGGTGGGGCGAAGATTTCCCTGACGGAGGTGGGCGAGCCTTTCAGACCGAGCCGTTCCGGTGCGATGTCCAGGTCCGCGGCGCCCCAGGTCTTAATCTCCTGCCTCAGGGAACGCAGCAGCTCCGGGAACGAGGCGTAGCGAGGGGTGGCCAGAGTAAGCTCCACGGTCAGCAGCGCCGGCAGCCGCCCCTCGATTATCTCGCTGCCCCCCTCCACCTCACGCCTCACCCGGATAATCTTCTTCTTCGGGTCAAGGCTGATAATCTCGGAGACATAGGTGAACAGGGTATAGCCGAGCCGGGTGGCCGTGCCGGGGCCGGTCTGGGCGGTATCGCCGTCAATGGCCTGCTTGCCGCACATTACCAGGTCGACCGGCTCCGCCGCCGCAATCTTCTCGATGGCCTTGGCCAGCGTGTAGCCGGTGGCCAGGGTATCCGCCCCGGCAAAGGCGCGGTCGGCCAGGAGGAAGGCTTGCTTTGCCCCCAGGGCCAGGCACTCCCGCAGGGCCGCATCCGCCTGGGGCGGCCCCATGGAAATAACCGTTACCTGCCCGCCGTGTTCTTCCGTGAGCCGTACCGCCGCCTCCACCGCCACGAGGTCGTAAGGGTTGCCGATTGACTCCACCCCGGAGCGGACCAGGGTGTTGGTATGCGGGTCAATCTTGACCTGGGCGGTATCCGGGACCTGCTTGACGCAACAGACGATATGCATCTTTTTTTCATCACGGGCGGTTTAAATAAATGATAACAAGATTGCGTTCCGATGACAACAACGGTGGTTTTTTGGTCCGGCTGGCTTTTTAACATATCTGCCTTTCTGCCCCACCCCAGTTGTTGTATAATATTTATTAAAGCTGGATATTACTAACACGTCCGGAGGGAGCATATGGGCGAAATTAAGACCGCCGCCGAAATAGCCCGGGAAAAGCTGGCGCAGATTGGCGAGGCGACCGAAGAAGAGAAACTCGGCTGGAAGTACGGGCCGGAGGGCGAGAAGCTGGCCGCCCGCTACATGAGGGAGAACGCTAACCTCGTCATCGAGGTGGCCAAATACGATGAAAAGGCCCGGAAACACGTCGCCGCCGCCGCGAACGGTATCCTCATCAGGAATATCTCCCTGCCCCGCAATGACGAAGCCCGGAAGAACAATAAAAAGGCCATGGAAGGGCTGAAAGCCCTGAAAAACGACAAGGTGGCCGTGGAGAACGTCTTTAGCCGGATAAGGAATATCCTCGACCACTATACCCAGCAGGGCGCCCAGCAGAAGAAGCAGGCTTACGAATCGCTCAAGGCCGAGTTCCGGGCCAGGGTAAAGCAGGCCATCCGGCAGCAGACGGGCGTTGACTCCAACGTGAACATCGACGTGGAAAAACAGCCCCAGTTCCTCGACGAATGGCAGCGGGTGCAGGCCCAGCTGGAGTCGCAGTACCTGACGCTGCTCGACGAGTACCGGCAGGAGCTTGCCGCTATCGACTGATACCTATGGATACTGACAGCGAGAGAATCGCCCAGGCGGCCCGCCACACCGAGATTTTGCGGCCGCCCCGGCAGCACCTGGAGACCTTCGGCATCACCAATATCAACTACTACCTGGTGACCGAGCCCACCTACTCCGAGCTGGTCAAAGATGTCAACGAGACGGTGATACGGGAGGGACGGGTCATCGCCGAGAGGCCCAAGATTATCACGCCCTATTACCTCACCCGGCTGGAGGGCTTCAGCTACGACGCCCGGCAATACTTCGACATGTTGCTCCGGATGCACGGCGCGGACACGCCCGGCCTTTTTTACACCTACAAGAACGAGCCGGGGAGCCTCAACATCGTCTCGGACAAATGGCCGGTGGTGGTGGACAGGCTCAATGCCGAGATTGATAAGAAAGGCGACCCCCTGGCGTCGATTATCAAGGGGCAGGACGACCTCTGGGATGTCTCCCTGATGAAGTTCATCTACGAGATTACCAGTCGCTCCCTCCGGAGCAATATTGCCCAGCTAGGCTCGAGGGGACTGCTCGGCATGAGCCACGGCGGCTTGCCGGTGGGCGCCCGGCAGCGTATCGAAGAGATGTTCGGGCAGGTAGCCCGCGGCGAAATACCGGCCCACGCGCTGGAGGAGGAGCTGCACCGCTGGAGCGCCTTCCAAGAGTACCAGGACCGCTTCTTCGACATCGTCAGGGGCAGGAAATAAAGTCCCCGGAAGGATTTTCATGAAGATTTCCGTCATCGAAGCCAGGGACCTCTCCGAGGCCTGGTTCCTCTGCCTCTGCCGGACCCTGGAGGAAGGACGCGAATACCGGATTGAACGCGGCAGCTATGCCGACCAGCGCCGCAAGGAGCTCGACCTGGTGGTAGTCCAGATAGCTTATCCCGGCACGCGGCCGCTGGTACCGGACGTGCCCCAGGGAGTGCCCCCTCCCAGTACCATGGAGTACGTGGAAAGCTACCTGCCCTACCTGATGACGGCCCATCGCCGGGAGGGGGAGCAGTACACCTACGGGCAGTTCCTGGAAACGCAGATAGCCGAGGTCATCAGGATGTACCGGGAGGACGGCCACAACACCAACCAGGCTTTCATGGCCGTGGGTAATGAAAATTCCATTTACCAGGACGACCCGCCCTGCCTGAGGATGATAGACACCCGGATAAATGACGGCCGGCTCAAGTTCGTCTGCTATTTCCGGTCGTGGGACCTCTGGGCCGGCTTCCCTTCAAACCTGGCGGCCATCCAGCTCCTCAAGGAGTACATGGCCAGCGAGATAGGCGTTAAAGACGGCGAGCTCGTCGCCATGAGCAAGGGGCTGCACCTCTACGAGTACTCCTGGGACCTGGCCCGGGCCGTGGTGCGCCAGGGCTAGCCGGGCCAATTCCCCTTCTTAGCAAGGGTATACAAGTTTAATGGAGGTCAATGATGGACGATATCGAGTCCGTGGCGGATATGATTGTTAACGCCAAGAAAATCGTTGTGTTTACCGGGGCCGGTTTCAGCACCGAGTCCGGCGTCCCTGATTTCCGCAGTCCGGGCGGCATCTGGGATACCTTCGACCCCAGCGAGCTGAACTACCCCAACTTCCTGCGGCGCGAGGACGTACGGGAAAAGTACTGGCGGATGCATAAGATGATGTGGGAGACCATCCGGGAAGCCCAGCCCAATGCCGGCCACTACGCCGTCGCCGATATCTACCAGATGGGCAAGCTGGACTGCGTTATCACCCAGAACACGGACGGCCTCCACCAGAAGGCCGGGGTGCCGGACGATATCGTCTTTGAGATACACGGCACCATGCAGTCGGTTTACTGCCTCGACTGCGGACAGAAGTACCCCCGGGCCCACGCCCACGATAAGATGCTCGCCGGGGAGGTGGTCCCCCGCTGTGACGCCTGCAACGGCCTTTTAAAGCCTTCGACGATAGCCTTCGGGCAGGCCATGCCGGAAAGAGAGACCCGGGAGTCGGAAGAAAGGTCGGCCGGCTGCGACCTTTTCCTGGCGGCCGGCTCGTCGCTGGTGGTCTATCCCGCTGCACAGATGCCCGTCATCGCCAAGCGCGGCGGCGCCCGGCTTCATCCTCAACCTGACGGAGACCCCTCATGACCACCACGCCGATGTCGTCGTCAGGGAAAAGACGGGCCAGGCCCTCTCCAGGATAGTAGCCCGCATTAAAGAGAAGCTCCACCGGTAGCCTTGACATTTCCGTCTCCGCCCGGTTCCGGGGACGTCTCAGGGGATTGAATTGATAAACTCCCGTTTCAGGTTCGGGCTGCTGATGGCAGCCTCGCTCATGCTTTTTCTCTCCGGGAGCGGCTGCGCCCGCGGCCCGGACTTCGACGACCACCTGCGGGAGGTCACCGCTCCTTACCGCTTTGATATCAGCCGGTGGGAGTTCGGCGCCTTCTTACGGGAACTCGGCAAGCTGGGCCGCGTCACGCCCGGGAGCACCGGAAACGCCACGGCGGAGGTCGCCGAGTACTTCGAGAACGCGGCGCAGGTGGGAAGGCTGGAGTCAAAGGCAGGGGCCACCGCGGCCGGGGACACGCCGGGCGACCTGGCAGTGGAAAAGAAGCTCGGCGAGCTGCGGGAGCGCAACGCGGCCCGGGCCGCTGCCGTGGAGAGGCAGCTGGAAGGGCAGATAAGGGAGGCCCTGTCTGGCCAGGGTATCTTCAACCCCATCGGCGGGAAAATACCTTTCCCCCCGGTTAATTTCCACCTGGGGATGCCGCCCCACCTGCTGGTGATTTCCCCGCGCGACCGCATCGAGAGTATCCGGAGGGTCACCCTTCTTCCGGACATGACACGCGAGGAGATGGAGAGCATCGAAGCGGAGATTGACCGCTACGGTGTTTCTTCCCTGGTGGTGGACCTCGGCGGGCTGGCCACCTACCCGAGCTACGTTACCGACGCGGCCGACCTCCGCTTTGTCCTGGATACCGCCGACGAGGAGTGGCTGCACCAGTACCTGGCCTTCACGCCGCTGGGGTTCCTCTACCTGCTGGACCTGGCCGGAGTCCGTCCCGACTACGAAATTGCCACCATGAACGAGACCCTGGCCAGCATGGTCAGCAAGGAGCTCGGCGGGCTTATCTACGAGCAGTATTACAACGGGGACAAGGACACCTCGCCGGCGGAGGGAACGCCGCCGTCCGGCTTTGATTTCAACCGGGAGATGAGGGATACCCGGCAGGCCGTGGACGACTATTTGGCCCGGGGTGAAATCGAACCGGCGGAAGAGTTCATGGAGCTGAAACGGCGGTACCTGGCCACCAGGGGTTACCACCTCCGGAAGCTGAACCAGGCTTACTTCGCCTTTCACGGCACCTACGCCGATAGTCCCACCTCCATCAGCCCCATCGGGGTGGAGATGAAGCAACTGCGGAGCCGGAGCGACTCTCTCCGGGATTTCCTGGATACCGTCTCCGCCATGACCAGCCGGCAGGACCTGGCCGAGAGCATCAGGTAGCCATTACTTCTTTCCCAGGGACGAATGTTTATGAAATGTTTAGTTTTTCCTCCTCAAAGTTTATGGCCGTGTTACCTGGCGATTGTCACAATTAGGGAAACGGGAAAAAGCGCCAATCTCGTAAACCAGCATCAATAGCGAGAGGAAAATGGCAAGGGTAAGCAAATTAGTACAGGTCAAATTGAACCCGAGTAACATGCCAGGGGTGCAGCGACTCCATCCCCGGGCGATACAGGCTAAAAGTAACGCCAGAAGGGTTAATGTATCACCCAGGCCTGGTACCGCCTTGACCCCACCCAAGACCCCTTCCAGCTTCACACCGCCCGAGCCCGCCGCGACCCCTGCCAAAGTCGCCGAGGCCCCGGCCGACAGGACTGACCGGACATCGCAGCTCTACACCCGGCTGACGAGCGGCGCCAGGTCGAGGAATGACCTCCTCGATAAAATCTGGGGTCGGGTGCGGTCGGAGGAAAAAGAGGACTCGCTGATTGCCTCCATCATGCGGCTGACCCACGATGCCGTGGACGCCGAGGCAAGTTCGCTGCTCCTCCTCGACGAAAATACCCAGGAGCTCTTTTTCCGCTTCGCTGACGGCCCGGTGGGGCAGCAGCTGAAACGACTCCACATCAACCGGCAGTCCGGTATCGCCGGCTGGATAGTGCGTAACGGCAAGCCCCTGCTGGTTAACGACCCCGAGAGAAACAAGAACTTTTACCGGAACATCGACGAGGCCACCGGCTTCAAGACGCGGTCCATCATCGGCGTGCCGATTATTCTCAACAAGAAGGTCATTGGCGTTATCGAAGTGCTTAACCGGCGGGACGGCAAGGACTTCAAACCGCACGACCTGAGGACGATGACGGACGTGGCGGCTACCACCGCCATCACTATTGAGAACTCCAAGATGAATGCCCACCTGCTGAATTCCTACAAGAGCACCGTCAAAGCCGTGGTATCGCTGGCGGACGCTAAAGAGACCAGCGGCGGCGGTCACTCGCGGCGGGTATCGGAGTATGCCATCATCGCCGCCATTGAGATAGGGCTTTCCAAGGGAGAAAAGCAGATTATCGAGTATGCGTCCATCCTCCATGACGTCGGGAAACTTACCATTCCCGATAATTTACTCAACAAGACCCAGGAGCTCACCGAAGATGACTGGGAGCTCATTAAAAAGCACCCGGTGACCGGGTTCAACCTGCTCAAGGATATCCCCTTCCTCCGGGAAGCCAGCCGCCTCATCCTGTATCACCACGAGCGTTACGATGGCCGCGGCTACCCCGAACACCTGGTTGGGGAGGATATACCCCTCGGCGCCCGGATTATCGCCGTGGCCGATGCCTTTGATAATATGACCACGGCTCACCCCTACCGCGCCGCGATGAGCCGGCAGCTTGCCTTTAACGAGCTGCATAAGTGCACCGGCACCCAGTTCTGCCCGGCGGCCGTGAAAGCCTTCAACGCCGGCTTCGTCAAAACACGGTTATCCCGCAAGTAAACTCCCCCCTTTGAACCACCACTATCAATCCCAGGAGCTTCCCGTTATTTTCGTGCGCCGCCTTTCCGCCCGGCCATTGCCGCCGTCTCCATGTTCGCCAAACCACGGGCCATGTGTTATTATTTTTAGAGGAGACAGGCATGATACCGGAGCTGGTAAGCTTTGTAACCCGGCGTGAGGGCCGCAAGTTTCGCCGTCTCAGCCCCACCGTGGACGACTCCTTTATAAGCGGGGATAAGCTGGGGGGCGTGGCCGGTATCTCCCTCTATGTGCACAGACCCGTCTGCCGCTCCCTGTGCCCCTTCTGCTGCTTCAACCGCTACCTCTTCCGGGAAGACCTGGCGCGCCGCTATTTCGCCGACCTCCAGAAGGAGCTGGACCTGTACATCGGGCGCGGCTTCGATTTCTCCAGCATCTACTTCGGGGGCGGCACGCCCACCGTGCTCATGGACGAGCTGGCCGGCTTCATCGGGTACCTGCGTGCCCGATTCAATGTGAGTGAAATCTCCCTGGAGACGACGCCGCGGGAGCTTACCGCGGAGAACATCGGGCTCCTGCAACAGGCGGGCATCAACCGGCTCTCCGTGGGGGTGCAGAGCTTCGAAGAGCCGGTCCTCAAGACGATGGGGCGGGTAAACGGCCCCGCCGACGAGGTCAAGGCCCGCCTGCTCGCCGCCGAGGGCCGGTTCGATACCCTGAACGTCGATTTCGTCTTCAACTTCCCCGGCCAGACGGTCGCCCAGTTCGAGGCGGACGTGGCTGCCTTCAAGGAGCTGGGTATCGACCAGGCCACCTTCTATCCGCTGATGGCTTCCCCCCACAAGCAGGACGCGCTGGAGCGGCGCTTCAACCGGGTGGACAACTCCCGTGAGAGGCAGTTCTACGATGTTATCCTCCGGGAGCTTTACCACGGTGGCTATAAGGCGTCAACGGCCTGGTGCTTCTCCCGCGGCCAGTGTATGATTGACGAATACATCATCGAGTACGACGACTACATCGGCATCGGGGCCGGCTCGGTGAGCATCGTGCGCGGCAACTTCTACGTCAATTCATTCTCGCTCGACCGCTACCACGATTTGACCGGTGCCGGACGGCTGCCGATAATCGGCTGGCGGCGGCTCTCCAAGAAAGAGAACCTGCGCTACTATCTCCTCACCAAGCTCTTCGGCATGAAGCTGGACACCGGGGAGTTCCACCGCCGCTTCGGCAACGGCCCGGGCAAGCTGTGGGTGGAGCTGGCGTTCCTCAAGACCTTCGGGATTGTCTCCGGAGACGGCACGCTGCGCGTCACCGATAAGGGGATGTACCCGGTCAGCGTCATGATGCGCGACTTCTTTGCGGCGCTGAATACCCTGCGCGAGTACTGTATCGAGCAGCAGATTTAGCCCTACCGGGTAGCCGTGTGTATCCCGGCCGCCCCGAAGAACAGCGGGCGGTAGCTGACCTCGCTGAAGCCGGCTGCCAGCAGCATGTCCCGGACCTCGGCCGGGGTGTAGTAGCGCGAGGCCGACTCCGCCAGGTAGCGGTAGGCGCCCCGGTTGCCGGAGAGCGCCGTTCCCACCGGCCCCACGAAGGCTTTCAGGTAGAGATGGAAGGCCGCCCTGATAAGCCGTTTCTCCGGCTGGCTCGATTCTACGATAACGTAGCGTCCCCCCGGTTTCAGGACACGGAGCACCTCGGCGAGGTGGGGCATTCGTAAC
>JBDRFW010000112.1:0-3521 GCA_043818415.1 Chloroflexota bacterium
TTATCACCAGGCGGGAAGTTCCACGTGGGTAAAAGAATTCCCCTTCCCGAGGAACCGATAGCGGACATGGATGCCGTTATCCAGTATGATAAGGGCGCCCGGCGCTACATGGTCCCCGAATACAAATATTTCGTGAGGAAAATTCTCAGGAAGGGGATAAGGAGCGGCCGGGTACTGGATATCGGGACGGGCTCGGGCCGGCTGGCTATCGAACTGGCCAGGGCCAGAGGCTGCCACTTTGATATCGTCGCGCTTGATATCTCGGAGAACATGATACGTAAAGCCAGGGAAAACGCCCGGCGCTGTGGCGTGGAGAACAAGATAAGGTTCATCGTCGGCACGGCCGCCGCCCTCCCCTTCGCGGATGATTCCTTCGACCTGGTGATGAGCTACGCTTCACTGCATCACTGGTTCGACCCCGTGGCGGTATTTAACGAGGTAGCCCGGGTGACCGGAGAGACCGGGCAGGCCTTTATCCGGGATAATAAGAGGGTTTACCAGAACCCGGCCTGGAGAGCTATCATCTGGCTCATGTCCAGGTTCATGAACCGGCGACACCGGGAAAACTGGCCGAAAGCTATCCTGGCCAGCTACACCGTTCCGGAGATAAGGGAAATCCTCGGCCGGTCAAACCTCAGCAACTACCGGGTCCGCAGCGACTTTGTTTTTATCGATTTATGTATTGAATCGGCTGGAACGGGTCCGGGGAGGGGAGGGGAAGGCTGATGGATGAGCCTACGTGTTTGTGTCAGCAATGCGGCAATGTCTTCAGGTTGCCGGCGGTCGGTATCAGCCGGCCGGAGAAAGAGTCAATATGCCCGCGGTGCGGGAGTGTTCGAATTACGGAATTACCCTCCTGGGCGCCGGCCGGTCTTGAATTAAATGAAGCGCCGCTCGAGTGGGAATACGAATGTAAGTCGTGCCGCCATGTCTTCAAACTGCCGGTACCCGCCAGCCCTTCAAAGGAGAAAGAAATAGAATGCCCCGCCTGCGGTGCGGCACATATTCACCGGATAACCGCAGCCGGCTCAGCGCCGCTATATTGCGGCTGATAGCCGCCCGACGGAAGCCGTGAGCTTTCCAGGCCCGGCGGTGCTCGATTATCTAGCCAGTTGCCTTCTCGGCGGCGGCGCTCAACCCGGCCAGTCGACCCGTCGTCCAGGCCATGCCGTGGCTGAGGCCGGCGCCCATCGTGGGATAGTCGACCGCGTAACGGTTGCCGACGGTGTTCCCGGCCAGGTATATCCCCGGGATGACCTTCCGGTCTTCGTCCAGCGGCTGCAACCTGGGGTTGGTGTTCAGTCCACCGAGGACGACCAGGAACTCCTGCACGATTAAGCCGGCGTAGAACGGGGGTTTTTCGATGGTGGTCAGCCGGTCGGGCCGCTTGCCGAAGTCCAGGTCCTTTCCCAGCCTGGCCAGCTCGTTGTACCGGTCCACCGTAGCCCGGAGCGGCTCGAAGGGTATCTCCATCTTACCCGCCAGCTCTTTCAGTGTGTCCGCCTGTATCGCGAACTCGTTAAAACGCCCCCGAATAAAATCGTTCGCTTCATAGAACCGGCCGAGACCGACGCCCATCCGGGGCAATTCTTCCGTCCACTTGGCGTCGAAGACCTGCCAGACCCGCTGGCCGGGCTGGCGCACGAGTGAATTAGCGATGTCCTGGCCGGGCACGTCTTCGTTCTCGTACCGCGAGCCCTCGGTGTTCACGCGGAGGAAGGGTGTGGAACCCGCCGGCCCCACCGAGGCATGGGACATCGGCGCGTGCGGGCCCGGCTCCATCACCGCCCCGATCCACATACCCATTAAGTGCCCGTCCCCCACGTTCAGCGGTTCCGGCGCCAGCCTGAGGTCCTCGTTGCGGACCATGTAGATATTGTTCTTCCGGGCCACTTCCGCCGCGGCGGGGCAGTATTTCTGCATCATGGCGGGATTGCTCCCGTAGTCCCCGGTACATAGCACCACCGCCCGGCGGGCGTTGATTTGCAACTTGTAGCCGTCCTTATCCCGGGCGATGACCCCGGTCACCCGGCCCTTACCCCGCCGGAGGAGTCGCACCGCCCGGGTCCGGTAGCGGATATCCACGCCGAGCTTCAGGGCATGTTTCTCCACGCAGTCCAGGGCCAGCTTGTGTTCGAGGGTCTTGTTGGTGCCGTCCGTATGCCAGTGGCCGACCGGGAACTCCTTGTAGTATTCCGTTTTCAAATCGAATGCGGAAGGGCGCGGCCACTGGTACATCACCGTCTTAATCCCATCGGCCTCGGTCATATCCATCAGCCAGTCCATCACGGCGCCGCTGTGGTCGGCCCACAGCCTGATTAATCGCTGGTCGGGTTTGTTGCCTCCCCACTTCATCAGCTCCAGGATAACTTCGTCCTTATCGACCTGAATCCCCAGTGTTTTCTGCAGCCGGCTATCGATGGCGGCGATAAGACCGCCGCTCCACCGGTAGGTGGTGTGCTTGTCAATCTGGATTACCCTGGCGCCCGCCTCGGCGGCGGATAGGGCCGCGGCCTTTCCGGATGTCCCCGCGCCCACCACCACCACATCCGCGGTGAACGTTTCCCTGATTTCCTCCGCCGGAATGGGGGGAGGCTCTATTTCAAAGGAATTTCTCTTGCCATCTGCCATCAATCAATCTCCGTTCACGTTGAAATTCTTCCTCTGTATATTATGATTATTTGCGGTCGCCCTGCAAATTGGGGACAACTTTTCCAGCTGCATTAAGTCACCGTCTATCTTGATATGTCTGTGAGCTAAGTGCTAGACTGGGCTGACATGGCCAAGGCAAGGCGGACAAAGAGCGACTCCCTGACCATCCACGACCTCCCCGTGGCCGACAGGCCCCGGGAGAGGCTGCAGCGGCTCGGGGCGGAAGCCATGTCCGCCCAGGAGCTCCTCGCCCTGATTCTGGGGAGGGGCATCTCCGGGGAATCGGTCATGGTGACCGCGCAGCGGCTCCTCAGCGAGTTCGGCAGTCTCAAGGGGGTGGCCGGGGCCTCCCTCGAGGAGCTGTCTAAGGTTCGCGGCATCGGCATCGCCAAGGCGGCCCAGATAATGGCGGCCGTGGAGCTTTCCAGTCGCATTGACGGCTATTCGGAATCGACCGGAAAGACTGTTGTCCAGACGCCGGAAGACGTGGCCTCCCTGGTGCGGGGCCGGCTCAGGGACAAGAAGAAGGAGTATTTCCTGGCGATACTGCTCGATACCCGGAACTGCCTGATAAGGGTGGCCGAGGTCTCCGTCGGCAGCCTGGACAGCAGTATCGTTCACCCCCGGGAGGTGTTCAAAGAGGCGATATCCGCCAGCGCGGCCTCGGTCATCTTCGTCCACAACCACCCCTCCGGGGATACCGAGGCTTCCCAGGACGATGTGAACCTGACCAAGCGCCTGGCAGAGGCGGGGGAGATTGTCGGCATCGACGTCCTCGACCACATTATCATCGGCGGCCGGAGCCACGTCAGCCTGAAGAGAGATGGGCTGTTCTGAACTTTAAAATTGTGAGCTATGCACTCCGGGTG
>JBDRFW010000113.1:0-7758 GCA_043818415.1 Chloroflexota bacterium
ATCCACGGATAAACGTTAGGTAATATCTTGGCGGGCCGCTGCCTTGGCAATTTTCCCCAATATTCCCCTCCCCACCACTTGAAAACGCCATTAATCTCTGATAGTATTGACGTACATAGAACGTCTAAGTAGATGACGTAAAAGAGGTGAATTACGTGGTACCGAGACATGATTTATTGAAGGGCAGCTCAAATTCCCTGCTGCTGTGCCTGCTGGAGCAGCAGCCAATGTACGGCTACCAGATTGTCAAAGAGCTCGTGGCGAGGAGCCAGGGCTACTTCAGGTTTAAAGAAGGTACCCTCTACCCGGCCCTCCACCGCCTGGAAAAGTCGGGGCTGATTACGGGCAAGTGGCAGATGCTTCCCAACGGACGCCAGAGACGCTATTACTATATCACGGCCAAGGGGCTCGCCAAACTTGCCCAGGAAAGGACGCAGTGGCAGGACTTCCTCAATGCCGTGAGGCTGATTCTCCAGCCGGGCCCCTCTAGTCCGTAAAGGGTGTGGGCGATGACACCGGAATTGATTCAATACCTGGAGAACATCAGATACAACTCAAAGCTCAACCGCGCCGATGAGACAGAGTTCATCAGCGAACTCGAAACGCACATCGAGGACAAGCTCCAGGAACTGACGGCGTCCGGCCTTTCCCCGGAAGAAGCGCTTAAGACCTGCCTGGGACAGCTGGGCAGCACCCGGCTGGTAGCCCGCCAGATTTACGAAGCCTACAGCCAGGGCAGCTGGCGGCAGGTGCTCATGGCTTCCCTGCCCCATCTCCTTTTCGGCCTGCTCTTTGCCCTCAACTGGTGGCAGTACCCCTTCTGGGTATCGGTACTGCTGGTGCTTACCCTCGCCACGGCGGTTTACGGCTGGTGGCATGATAAGCCCACCTGGGCTTTTTCCTGGCTGGGCTACTCGCTGATTCCGGTGCTGGCCGTGGGTATCCTGCTGCTCTATCTCCCCAAGGGGTGGTCGCTGCTGGCGCTGCCCATCTACTTCCCGCTGGCGCTGTGGTGGCTCTTCCGTATCATCGTCCAGACCACGCGCCGCGACTGGCTTTTCAGCTCCCTTATGCTGCTGCCCCTGCCGATTATCATCGGCTGGTTCCTGGCGGTATCGCCGGCGGGAAAGCTCACCGAGTTCAGCATGCCACGCGTTTACAGCTTCGCGCCCTGGATAGGGATGAGCTTCATCGCCCTGGCGCTGACCATCGGGGCGTTCATCCGCGTGCGCCAGCGCTGGCTGAGAATCGGCCTCCTGGCCGCCTCCGGGCTATCGACGCTGACCCTGGTGGTGTACTATACCACCGGCCGTCTCAACACCCCCACCTTCCTGGGACTGGTCATGGTGATGTGGGGAGTGCTGCTGGTACCTCCGGTGCTGGAACGGTACCTCAGGAGCGGGCGGGGGATAATCTGGAGACACCGCAAGCCGCCCCGCCCCGGACTGAAACAGGCAGCCTGACCCACCCCGCCGAGGAGGTGCGCCAACGAAAAAAGTAGCCATCGTCACGGACAGCATCGCCTGCCTCAACCGGGAGCTGGTTGACCAGTACGAAATCGAGATTATCCCGATTAATTTTTTCGCCGGCGGTAAAATCTACCGCGACTGGGTGGATATTACCCCTTCCGAAGCCTATAAGCTATTCCTGGACGACCCCGATTCCTTCAAGACCTCGGCGGCCTCCCCCGAGGACTGCCTCAAGGCCTACTGCGCAGCGAGTCAAAAAGCGGCGGGCATCCTCTGCGTCACCGTTTCCATCAAGCTGAGTATGATGTACAGCGCCGCCCTGGATGCCAGGGAACTGGCCGTCAAGGAGCTGCCGGACGTATCCATCGAGGTGATGGACTCCTTAACCGCCACCCCCTCGGAGGGAATGGTCGCCCTGGCGGCGGCGCGCGCCGCCGAGGAAGGCCGGGACCTGCCGGGGGTTATCCGCGCCGCCGGGGAGGTAAGGGACAGGGTCCAGGCTATTATCTTTCTGGACACCATCCGCCACGTTTACCGCTCCGGGCGCATCCCGAAGGTCGCCTCCCAGATAGGTTCGGCGCTGAACATCAAGCCGATTCTCACCGTGCACGAGGTGGTTCACTTCGCCGGCATGGCCAGGAGTCGGAAGCAGGGCATCGAACGCCTGCTCCAGATGATGCGGGACCGGGTTGGCGACCGGCCCATCCATGCCGCCGTGACGCACGCCTTCGCCCCGGAGGAAGCCGAACGGCTCAAGGAGCGGGTGGCCGGGGAGTTCAACTGCGTAGAGCTATGGCTTTCCGAGTTCAGTCCGGTTATGGGCTATGCCTGCGGTACCGGTACGGTGGGCGTGGCCTTTTACACGGAGAGCCAGCAGGAGTAGCCCGTGGTAATAAATATCGTGGCTGCCGTCATCATCGGGTACCTGCTGGGCGCTATCCCCTTCGCCTACATCGTTGCCCGCTTGAAAATAGGTACCGATATCCGCGATAAAGGCAGCGGTAACGCCGGCGCCCTGGCAGTCTGGCGGGAGGCGGGGCCGCCTTACGGAATCATCGTCCTGGCCGCTGATGTCGGCAAGGGCGTGCTGGCCGTGTATGCCGCCCGCTGGCTGGGCACCGACCTTTTCTGGGTGCTGGTGGCCGGGTTCGCTGCGGTGGTGGGCCACAACTGGCCCGTCTTCCTGAAATTCCGCGGGGGCAAGGGAGCGGCCACCATCATGGGGGTGCTCCTGGCGTTGATGCCCGTCCAGTTCGCCATCGGCCTGGGCATCGCCGTGATTATCGTCATGGCCACCGGTAATATCCGGCTCGGCATCATCGGACTGGCCTGCATACCGCTGATTGCCTGGCTTTTTGATAAGCCGCCCACCTATATTTTCTATCCCCTGGCGCTCGTCATCTTCCTGGCCGGCTACACCCTCATCGGCATCAAGGGAGAGATGGCGAGGGCCGGCGGAAAGAAAAATCTCATCGTGGAGAGAGACTTCAACTTCTGGCAGACCAGGAAAAACAGGTAAGAAAGTCGCCCCATGAAGAAGGTCGCCATCGTTACGGACACCACCGCCTGCGTCCCCCCGGAACAGGTGGCCCGGTACGGCATCGAGGTGGTGCCGGTGCAGCTGGTCTTCGAAGACCGGAGCTACCGCGACGGCATTGATATCAGCCCCACCGAGTTCTATTCCCTGCTGCGCCGCGCCCGGAAAACACCCACCACCTCCAGCTCCTCGCCGGAGCCTTACCTGGCCGCTTACCGCCACGCCAGCCGCAAGGCATCCAGCATCCTCTGCCTTACCGAGCCGGCCCGTTTCAGCGCCATGCTCGATTCCGCCCGGGTAGCCGCGACGATGGCCGGGGATATTCTCCACGGCGTGGCCATCGAGGTTATGGAGTGCACCACCGCTGCCGCCGGACAGGGGTTGGTGGCGCTGGCCGCCGCCCGGGCCGCCGCCCTGGACAGGCCCCTGGAGGAAGTCAAGGAAGTTGCTCGTAACATTATGTCAAGGACACACCTCTTCGCCGCCCTGGATACCCTGGAGTACCTGGTCCGGAGCGGTCGCGTTCCCCAGGCCGCCCACCTGGTCAACTCGCTGCTCAGCATCAAGCCCATCTTCACGCTCAACCATGGGGACGCCCACACCGTGGCCCTGCCGCGTACCATGAAGAGCGCCGCCAACCGCATGATGAAGCTGATGGAGGCAGCGGTGGTCAAGGGGCTGCCGCTGCACGTGGCGGTGATGCACGCTGACGCGCCGGAGCAGGCCGCGGCCCTCAAAGACAGGATAGCCTCCCGGTTCGACTGCCGGGAAATATTCATCACGGAGTTCACCCCGGTCATGGGGGTGCATACCGGGCCGGGACTTATCGGCGTGGCCTTCTACGGGGAGGAAGCCCCGTAGTCCCTTCCCGCCGCCTAGCCAAAACGGTCACCAACACCCTATAATGTAGGTTGTGGGAACTTCCGCCGCTGATTCCTCGAAAAGGAGACCGCAGATGGAGATTAAAGCAGTCGCCGGTGATATTGCCGCCGTCAGGGCCGGCGCCATTATCGTGAACTGTTACGAGGGGACAAAACGCCTGGATGCCGATACCGCCGCCGTGGACGCGGCGCTGGGCGGCACCATTGCCGACCTCATCAAACAGGGTGATATCAAGGGGAAGCTCAACGAGGTCACCCTGCTGCACAGCCTCGGCAAGCTCCCGGCGGGTCGCGTCGCCATCGTCGGGCTGGGCAAGAAGCGGGAGCTGACCCTCAACAGGGTCCGCGGCGCCGTGGCCGAGGCCGGCCGCTACCTGCGGGGCAAGGGCGTGACCGTCCTGGCCACCGTGGCCCAGGGGGCCGGGGTCAACGGTATCAGGTACGCTGACGCCGTCCAGGCCGTGACGGAGGGGGCTACGCTCGGTCTCTATACCTTCCGCCGCTATATTACCAAGAAAGAAAACAACCACAGCGAGATTAAAGAGCTTATCATCGTCGGGAAAGAGAAGCCTGCCCTGGAAAAAGCCATCGAGCTGGGGCGGATACCGGCCGAGGCGGCCGTCTGGGCGCGCGACCTTGTTAACGAACCGGGCAACTACATGACGCCGAACCGGATGGCCGAGGCCGCCCGGCAGCTGGCCAGGGACCACGGGCTCAAGGTAGAGGTACTCGATAGAGAGCGGATGGCCGAGCTCGGCATGGGCGGCCTGCTCGGCGTGGCGCAGGGCAGCCAGCAGCCGCCACAATTCATTATCCTCAACTATAAGGGCTCGGACTCAGACATCGTCGATATCGCCCTGGTCGGCAAGGGCATCACCTTCGATTCCGGGGGCATCTCCATCAAGCCGTCCGAGGGCATGGCCGAGATGAAGGGGGACATGGCCGGGGGCGCTTCCGTCATGGCCACCATGATGGCGCTAGCCCGGCTCAAGCCGAAGATTAATGTTACCGCCCTCGTCCCGGCCACGGAAAACCTGCCCAGCGGCACGGCTTTGAAGCCGGGGGATATTATCAAGGCCATGAACGGCAAGACCATCGAGGTCCTCAACACGGACGCCGAGGGACGCCTCATCCTCGCCGATGCCCTCTGCTATGCCGTCAAGCTCGGCGCCAGGGCCATCGTCGATGTGGCCACGCTGACCGGGGCCTGCCACGTTGCCCTGGGCAGCGTCTGCTCCGGCTCCTTCACCAACAACCAGGGACTGGCCGACCGCATCATCGCCGCCGGCAACGAGACGGGAGAGCTGATATGGCCGATGCCGATGTACGATGATTATAAAGAGCAGCTCAAGAGCGACGTCGCCGATATCAAGAACATCGGCGGCCGGTGGGGAGGCGCCATCACCGCCGCCAAGTTCCTGGAGGAATTCATCAACAAGACCCCCTGGGTCCACCTGGATATCGCCGGCACCTATTTTACGGACAAGGAAAAAGGCTACCTGGTCAAAGGCGCCACCGGCATCCCGGTACGGACCCTGGCCAACACCGTCCTGGCGCTGGCGAAATGATAGCAGGCACGAGGAGGACTGAAGATGAAAATAAAATGGCTGGCCCACGCCGCTTTCCTGATTACCGCCGCCGACGGCACGCGCATCATTACCGACCCCTACCAGACCATGGACGCCCTGAGGCACGGCGAGATTAAAGAATCGGCCGATATCGTCACCACCAGCCACGACCACCATGACCACAACAACGTGGCAGCGGTGGGGGGCAACCCGCAGGTCGTCCGGGGCACCGTCACCGCCAGGGGCATTAACATCAGAGCCATTCCCACCACCCACGACGACACCGGGGGAAGCCAGCGGGGTAAAAATACTATCTTCTGCTTCGAAATCGACGGGTTGAACGTCTGCCACGCCGGCGACCTCGGCCACGTGCTCACCGAAGCGCAGGTCAAGGCCGTGGGCAAGGTGGACGTGCTCATGGTACCGGTGGGAGGCTACTTCACCATCGATGCCAA
Organism: Chloroflexota bacterium; assembly: GCA_043818415.1. GTDB lineage: Bacteria > Chloroflexota > Dehalococcoidia > Dehalococcoidales > RBG-16-60-22 > RBG-16-60-22. The sequence goes on from JBDRFW010000113.1 coordinate 5,911, forward strand.
AGCCGCCACCAAAGTCTGCGACCAGCTCAAGCCACGGGTGATTATCCCCATGCACTTCAAGTCGGATAAACTCGACTTCCCCATCTCCGGCGTGGAGGACTTTCTCAAAAGCAAGGGCAACGTCACCAGGGTCGGCGGCAGCGAGATAGAAATCAGTGCCGCCACGCTGCCCACCTCCCCCCGGATTATGGTGCTGAAGCAGTCGCTCTAGATAAATTTCGTGATAAAACCCGCCGATGTCAACCTCATCATCTTCAACATGGACGGGATTCTCTTCCCGCCTTTAAAAACGGCCTAATATTTTGCCCACCCCCTACCAGATATTGACTTTTCATGGTAAAATTATATATAGGGGGTTAAGTCCGCGTTTACAGGCATAAGATTTGGAGATAAGCACAATCATCCTGGCCGGCGGCAAGAGCTTACGCCTCGGACATGACAAGGTCTTAGAAAAGGTTGGTAGTAAAAGCTTACTGGAACAGGTAATATCCCGCACGGACGCACTGAGCAAAGATATTATTATTGTCACATCGAAAGAGAGAACCTTCCAGCAAGTAGCCAGACACCCGAAAGTCAAAGTAGTATCTGATATCTTCCCCGGTCAGGGTTCTCTGGGTGGCATTTATACCGGACTGAAAGAATCGGGCTCATTTTATAACCTGGTCGTTGCCGCGGATATGCCGTTTTTAAACGAGGGCTTATTACGCTACATGATTGAGGTATCAGATGGTTTCGACTTCACTCTGCCGAAGATTAAAAGCTGGTTCGAGCCGCTGCACGCCATCTATTCCCGGAACTGCATCGACGCCATAGAGGCGATATTTAAGCAGAACAAGAAAGCCATCATCGAGCTCTTTAACTACGTGAAAGTAAGATACATCGCCGCCGAAGAGGTGGAGAGGTTCGACCCCCGCCACATGAGCTTTTTTAACATAAATACCCGTGAAGACCTGGAACTGGCCAGAAAGATAGTCGGAGGAGCCGCCGCATAATGCTGAGTGTTGAAGAAGCCCTGGAAAAGATTCTCTATGAAATAGCCGTCCTGGACGCAGAGACCGTCCCCATTCTCGACACGCTGGGACAGGTCCTCGCTGAGGATATAAAATCGGATATTAACGTGCCGCCGCTGGACAACTCCGCCATGGACGGCTACGCCGTCCGGGCCGAGGACACCCGGGGTGCCGGCCGGGAATCTCCCCGCATCCTGCGCGTCATCGATACGGTCATGGCCGGCGCTATATCCAGGCAGAAGGTCGTGCCCGGCACGGCCGTGCGCATCATGACCGGGGCGCCGGTGCCCGGCGGGGCCGACGCCGTGGTGCAGTTTGAAAACACCGACGAGACGGAGCGCCAGAAGGCCGCTACCGGCCGCCCGGAGGAGGTTGGCGTACTCTCCGAGGCCCGGCCCGGCCTCAATATCCGCCGCTCCGGGGAGGACATTGCGCGGGGGGCCGTGCCCCTGATGAAAGGCACCGTCATCCGCCCGGCGGAAATCGGGCTGATGGCCTCGCTGGGGTACAGCCGGGTCAAGGTTATCCGCCGCCCGGTGGTGGCCGTTCTCTCCACCGGCAACGAGCTGGTCAACGTCGGGGAGCGCCTCCCCGAGGGCAAGATATACGATAGCAACCTCTACAGCATCGCCAGCCTGGTCAGGCGCACCGGCGCCGTCCCCAGGATACTGGGGATTGCCCGCGACGACGAGGCGGAGCTGGTGGAGAAACTGAAACAGGCCCGGGACGCCGACATGCTGCTGACCACCGGCGGCGTCTCCATGGGCGACTACGACATGGTCAAGGACATCCTGGCCCGGGACGGGGAAATGGTCTTCTGGAAGGTAAGGGTCAAGCC
>JBDRFW010000114.1:0-2795 GCA_043818415.1 Chloroflexota bacterium
CACTCCGAGTCTCATCCTGATATATTAGCCAAGGCTGGCGAATATATGGCTGAGGCTAAAAAAGACGGGCTGTTGATTGATTACCATGTAACCAAATGTGGCGATGACCTGCAACTGATTATGACTCACCAGCAGGGTCAAGACAATGAGCAGATACATAAGCTAGCCTGGGACACCTTCGTGGCCGGCACCAAGGTAGCCAAGAAGCTAAAACTCTACGGGGGCCGGTCAGGACCTGCTGTCTGATGCCTTCTCCGGCAACGTCCGCGGCATGGGGCCGGGGGTGGCCGAGATGGAGTTCGAGGAGAGGCCCTCCGAGCCGGTCCTCATCTTTATGGCGGACAAGACCTCCGCCGGGGCCTGGAATATGCCCCTCTACAAGATGTTCGCCGACCCCTTCAACACCATCGGCCTGGTCATCGCCGCCGTTATGCATAACGGCTATACCTTCGAGGTGCACGACGTCAAGGAGCACAAGAAAATCCGGTTCAACGCTCCGGAAGAGATTTATGACATGCTGGTGCTCATCGGGGCGCCGTCTCACTTCGCCGTCAAGTCCGTTTACCACCGCGACACCGGGGAGATAGCGGCGGTATCCTCGACGGAGCGCCTCTCGCTGATAGCCGGCAAGTACGTCGGCAAGGACGACCCCGTCTGCATCGTCCGGTGCCAGGGCATTTTCCCGGCGGTGGGCGAGGTGCTGGAGCCCTTCGCCGCGCCCATCCTGGTGGAGGGCTGGATGCGCGGCTCCCACATGGGCCCGCTGATGCCGGTATCCCAGCCCGACAGCACCCCCTCCCGCTTCGATGGCCCGCCGCGCGTTGTCGGGCTCGGCTATCAGCTGGCCAACGGTATGCTGGTCGGCCCGCGGGACATGTTCGCCGACAAGGCCTTCAACCTGGCGCGGCACCAGGCCAACGAGATGGCCGACATGATGCGGCGGCACGGCCCCTTCGAGCCGCACCGCCTGCCCCTGGAGGAGATGGAGTACACCACCATGCCCCAGGTAATGGAAAAACTACAGGGCCGGTTCGAGGACCTCGACCACTAGGAGTCGCTTTGCACCCGGAAAAGCTCCTGCTGGCGACCAACAACCAGGGCAAGGTGCGCGAGTATAAAAGCCTGCTCCGGGGCATCCCCTACGAGATAGTCACCCCCGCCGGGCTGGGCATCGCCGGGGAGGTCGAGGAAACCGGGGCCACCTTCGAGGAGAACGCCCGGCTGAAGGCCGCCGCCCTGGCCGCGGAGAGCGGGCTGCTCTCCCTGGCCGACGACTCCGGGCTGGAGGTGGAGGCGCTGGGCGGGGAGCCGGGGCCGCGGTCCCGCCGCTACGCCGGGGAGGGTGCTTGGACGCGGAGAGAATCAGCTACCTCCTGGACAGGCTCGAAGACGTCCCTGACGCAAAGCGCGCCGCCCGTTTCGTCTGTGTCATCGCCGTGGCCGCGCCGGAAAAACTGGTGGGCACCTGCGAGGGGGAATGCCGGGGGGTCATCACCCGGGAGCCGCGGGGAGAAGGCGGCTTCGGCTACGACCCCGTCTTCTACCTGCCGGAGCGGGGCAAAACGATGGCGGAGCTTCCGCCGGAGGAAAAGAACCGGGTGAGCCACCGGGCGCGGGCCGCCAGTAAAGCAAGAGAGATGCTCATCAGGTATAACGCTACGCGCTTGTAGCTAATCGCCCCCGTTTCGGGTATAATATCCGTAAGCGTAACTATTATGACCGGACTATCTGACTCGTTTCAGCGCCCCATCAACTACCTGCGGATATCGGTGACGGACCGCTGCAACCTGCGCTGCCTTTACTGCATGCCGGAAGAGGGCGTCACCCTGATGTCCCACGGTGACATCCTCAGCTACGAAGAAATCTACACCGTGGTGAAGGCCGCCGCCGGGCTGGGCATCAATAAGGTCAGGCTCACCGGCGGGGAACCCCTGGTGAGGGCGGGACTGCCTGAGCTGGTGAGGCTGCTGGCACAAATCACCACCATCGACGATATTTCACTGACGACCAACGGCATCCTGCTGGCGGACCACGCCGCCGGGCTTAAAGCGGCCGGCCTGCGGCGGGTCAACGTCAGCCTGGACACCCTCCGGCCGGAGAGGTTCCGGCAGATTACCCGCTGCGGCAGCCTGGAAGAGACGCTGCGGGGCATCGAGGCGGCCCGGGTGGAAGGACTCAACCCGGTGAAAATCAACGTGGTCGTCATGGCCGGGGTCAACGACGATGAGCTGACCGACTTCGCCGCCCGGACCGTCAACGACGGCTGGCACGTGCGCTTCATCGAGCAGATGCCGGTCAATGGGGAAGAACCGTTGGCCACCCGGCTCGTCTCCGTCAGCGAGATGAAAAAACGCCTGGGGTCGCTGGGGACCCTCGAGCCCTGGAAGGTGGATGTGGGCAACGGGCCGGCCAAGTACTTCCGCCTGCCGGACGCCGCCGGCACCATCGGCTTCATCACGCCGGTCACCGAGCACTTCTGCTACCAGTGCAACCGGCTCCGCCTCACCGCCGACGGCAAGCTCCGCCTCTGCCTGCTCAATGAGGACGAGATAGACCTCAAGGGACCGCTGCGGAGCGGCGCCTCGGACGCCGAACTCAGCGACATCATCGCCAGGGCCATCGCCGGCAAGCCACTGGGCCACCACCTGGCCGAGGGGAAAAAGAGGACCGGCCGGCCCTTCTCCCAGGTGGGGGGCTAAAAGGGAGAGTCAAAGAGAGGCTTTCCCCCTCTCCTTTAAAGGAGAGGGGGATACAGGGGGTGAGGCAGTAAATATCCTCACTGGCGGAAATTAACA
>JBDRFW010000115.1:0-2465 GCA_043818415.1 Chloroflexota bacterium
GCTGAGGACAGCCAGCCTCAATATCATCCGCGCCCTCGGCATTGAAGGTGGCTGCAACGTGCAGTTTGCCCTTGACCCCAAAAGCAGCCAGTATTACGTCATTGAGGTTAACCCCCGCGTCAGCCGCAGCTCCGCCCTGGCCAGCAAAGCCACCGGCTACCCCATCGCCCGCGTCGCCGCCCGGATAGCCGTCGGTCGGCGGCTGGACGAAATTCCCAACGCCGTCACCGGCAAGACGATGGCCTCCTTCGAGCCGGCGCTGGACTATGTCGTCGTCAAGATTCCGCGCTGGCCGTTTGACAAGTTTGCCTCCGGGGACCGGGTTATCGGCACCCAGATGAAAGCCACCGGCGAGGTCATGGCCATTGACCGGACTTTTGAGGCCGCCCTGCAGAAGGCGATACGCTCCCTGGAGTTCGGCAGGCGGTCATTGCTCTGGGAAGACCCGCAGTGGGCGCCGGGCACGGACATTAGTTCTTACTCGCTGGAACCCAACGACCTGAGGCTGTGGGCCTTAATGGCGGCCCTGAGAAGGGGCCTCGGCGCCGGGGAACTGTCCGCGCACACCAGAATTGACCGCTGGTTTCTGGACAAGCTCCAGAACATCGTCGCTATGGAAAAAGAGCTGCTGTCGGCCACGCTGACACCGGAGCTCCTGCGGCGGGCCAAGCGGCTCGGCTTCTCCGATGAACAGATTGGCACCCTGGCCGACCGTCTCCCCGAGCAGGTAAGGCAGTCGCGCCACGACTGGCATATCCGCCCGGTCTACAAGATGGTGGACACCTGCGCCGCCGAGTTTGACGCCGGCACCCCTTACTTTTACAGCACCTACGAAGAAGAGAACGAGGCCGAGCCGATTAAGGAAAACAAGGTGGTGGTCATCGGCAGCGGGCCGATTCGCATCGGCCAGGGCATCGAATTTGACTACTGCAGTGTCCACTCCGCCTGGGCGCTGCAGGAAGCCGGCTATCAAAGCATCATGGTCAACTCCAACCCGGAAACGGTCTCCACCGACTTTGATACCAGCAGCCGCCTCTACTTTGAAGCCCTGGACGAAGAGAGCCTGCGCGACATTCTGGAAAACGAAGGCGGCGGCAACGAGTCCCCGCCCACAATCGTCCAGTTCGGCGGACAGACGGCGATAAACCTGGCGGGACCCCTGTCCAGTAGCGGCATGCCCCTCCTCGGCTCCAGCGCCGAGGCCATTGACCTGGCTGAAGACCGGCGCCGCTTTGAGAACTTCCTCAGCGGCCTAGGTATCCCCCAGCCCCCGGGCGCCGGCGTAGCCTCGGTAGACGAAGCCCTCAATATCGCCCGGCTCATCGGCTATCCGGTGCTGGTCCGCCCCAGCTATGTCCTCGGCGGCCGGGCCATGGAAATCGTCCACAATGCCGCCGAGCTTACGCGCTACACGGGCCTGGCCATGGCACTGGATACCGGGCACGCCATCCTCATTGATAAATACTTGCAGGGGAAAGAGGTCGAGGTTGACGCCATCGGCGACGGGGAAACGGTGCTCATTCCCGGTATAATGGAGCACATCGAGCGGGCCGGAGTGCACAGCGGCGACTCCATGGCGGTCTATCCCGGGGTAAACCTGACCGAAAAAGAAATAGACACCCTGGTTGATTACACCATAAAGATAGGGCTGGAGCTCAAAATCAGGGGGTTGATGAACATCCAGTTCGTTATCGTACCGGGTGACTCTGGTCAAGAAACGCTGGTCTACGTCCTGGAGGTGAACCCCCGCGCCAGCCGCACCGTCCCCTTTCTCTCCAAGGTTACCGGGGTGCCCATGGTCAAGGTGGCCACCCGGGTCATGCTGGGACAGAGCCTCAAAACACAGGGCTACCATAACGGGCTGTGGCCGACACAGAAGCTAATCGGCATCAAAGCCCCGGTCTTCTCCATGTCCAAGCTGCTCGGCGTCGACACCTACCTCGGCCCGGAGATGAAGTCCACCGGCGAAGTAATGGGCATTGACTATACCTTTGATGCCGCCCTGGCCAAGGCGCTCCTGGCCGTCGGGCTGGCGCTGCCGCCTCAGGGCAGCCTGCTTTTCAGCATCGCCGACCGGGACAAGCCGGAAGCGCTGCCCCTGATCAAGAAATTTTCGTCACTGGGCTATAAGCTCTACGCCACGGAAGGCACGGCCGCCATGATTGAGGCCGCCGGGTTCCCGGTAAAGATGATAAGCAAAAAATTGAGCGAGGGGCACCCCAATGTGGTTGACGTGATTAACGACGGGACCGTAGACGGCGTGGTCAATACCATTACCGGGGGATAAACTTCATTAAGGGACGGGTTCTACATCCGCCGGGCGGCAACGGAGAAGCTCATTCCCTGTTTCACCTCTCTGGATACCGTCCGGGCCGCCGTAGCGGTGCTCTCCAACGGCAGCCGGACTTATACCATCCAGCCCCTTCCGGAATACCGGGGAAAGGAAGCAACTTGAAACAGGTTAC
>JBDRFW010000116.1:0-9907 GCA_043818415.1 Chloroflexota bacterium
CCATGTCCCCCGGCAGGCAGTGGAGCAGGTTCATTATCCCGATGGAGTCGAAGGGCTCTAAACCTTCACCGAAGGGCTGAAGGACGTTGTGGTGCCGGACCCCGGGGCGGTAGCGGGCCAGTCGCCTGCCGGCGGCCTCCAGCGAGTTGGTATTGAGGTCCATGAGGACCAGGTGGGGATGGGGGGAGGGGAAGCGGCAGCGGTCCATGAAGTAGCCGGTGCCTACGCCGATATCCAGGTGGTTGGCCGAGACGAACCTATCATACAGGTCCAGCATGTGGCGCGAGGGGCAGGCCCAGAGAAATTTCAGGCCCAGGCCGAGGGCAAACCAGTCGTAGATGGAAAGGAAGAAGCGGGAATAGAGAGCGATGCCGGCCTCGACCTGTTTTTGGGTGAACTCTGCCATTTACTTAAGGGCTGGTATTTTCAGTCGCCGAACCTCTTCTCGGTGTCGGCCGGGGGCAGGCCGTCCCTGTCCCAGCCGCGCTTTTCATAGTACAGGGACAGTAGCTTCTCAAAGGACTCTTTATCCACCACCTTGCCGGCATTGGGGCCGGTGAGCGGGGGGCTGGCGTAAACCTTGTAGGGGAGGGTATCGTCCCGGCGGCTGATGCCCAGGCGCACGTTTATCAGCCGCGTCAGGTCGTAGAGGTCGTTGGAAAGCTCCAGGAGGTGCTCCAGGGTCAGCTCGTTTCCGGTAACGTACCTGTAGAAGTTCTCGTAGTGCCTTTCGTTAAGCCCGAGCTCAATCCAGGGCAGGCGGCAGACCCCGAGCATGTCGAAGAGGGGGCGCAGCTTCTGGTGGTAGATTACCGTGGCCACCCTTTCCTCGTCCGTCCACTTCTGTCCCTCCTCCATTTCCCGGGCGATAGTCCAGGCGCGCGTGTGGTGCGCCCCGATGTCCGAGGTGGCGTAGGCCAGCGCCATGGAGCTGCCGGCCCGGCTGTCGTAGGCGGACTGCTCCAGTCCCTTCACCGCCACGATTAGCTTCTCCATCTCCGGCCATCTCTCAACGATGCGACGCGACCCGTCGGCGATGATATCCCCGATGCCCTCCCGGCGGGCAATAATGTTTATCAGGTTCAGCACGCCGTCGGCGTCGCCCCAGGTGATGTCCCGGCCGTCGAGGTCGTCCAGGGTGATAATGCCCTTCTCGTAGCCTTCGATGACGGCGCCGATGAGGTTGCCGGCGGAAATAGTGTCCAGGCCGAGCTCGTCGCAGAGCTTGTTAGCCGAGAGCACCGCGGCGAAATCATCGACGCCAACGTTGGAGCCGAGCATGGCGCAGGACTCGTACTCCGGCCCCTCGACCACGGTGCCGGCGTATTTCCCGTTCTTGACCAGGCAGATATTGCTGCAGCACATCGAGCAGGCGAAACAGGCGCTGTCGCCGATCTTGTAGTCGCGGAGCATGACCTCGCCGTTAATCTGGTCGTGTTTGGCGAAGACGCTGTCCTTGAAGTTATAGGTGGGCAGGATGCCCTTCTCGTTGGCGTACTCGATGACGTTCATCAGCCCCTGCTCCTGCCACAGCCGGAAGTACTTGTGCTCGCGGAGGTAGCTGTAGGCCCGGGCATTCTCGGTCATGAGCCCGGCGATATCGTAAACGGGGAGGTCGCGGTGCCCCCGGACGATAATCGCCTTGAGGTTCTTGGAGCCCATGATGGCCCCGAAGCCAGTCCGCCCGGCGTTGCGGCCCCAGTCGCAGTTGACGCAGGCGAACTTCACCAGGTTCTCCCCGGCGGGGCCGATGACGGCGATGTGCGCCGTCTGGGTATCCAGGCGCTCGCGGATGATGCCCTCGGTCTCGAGGCTGGTCTTGCCTTTAAGCTCGGGCATGGGGATAACCGTCGCCTCATCGTTATCGATGAACAGGACGGAGAGCTCCGGCGCCCGGCCGGTAACGGAAAGGATGTCAATGCCCGCCTGCCGCAGCTCGACGCCGAACCCGCCGCCGATGGAGGAATCGCCGTAGAGCCCGGTGGCCGGCGAGATGGCCACGAAGGAGTTCTTCCCCGACGACGGCAGATAAACGCCGGTGAGAGGCCCGGGGGCGATGACCATCAGGTTCTCCGGGCCGAGGGGGTCTATCTTGAAGTTATGATTTTTAAGGTTGTCCCAGACCAGCTTGGCGCCGAAGCCCCTCCCGCCGACGTACTTTTCCAGGAAGGCATCGGAGATGGGCCGGTACTCCATGCTGCCCGGCGTGAGGTCAACGAAGAGGTGTCTCTTGAAATAGCCGCTCCTGATGCTCATAGCTCTTCCTTGCCAATCTCGGCGTAGCGGATGGTCTTCTTCTCGCCCTTCTCGTAGAACTCAATCTCGCGCATCTGGGTATAGCTCAGGACGTTGTTCAGGCGCTTGGTCTCGCCGAGGGTGTGCTCCGGAATGAGGCGCAGGGCCCCCAGGGGGCAGCTCTTGACGCACTCGGGATCGCCGCCGCACATGTCGCACTTGATAGGGAGGTCGCAGTCCTCGTGGGCGTAGATAGCCCCGAAGGGACAGGCCTCGACGCACTTGAAGCAGGAGATGCAGGCGTCCCCGTCCAGCTGCACCACGCTGTCCACCCTCCTCAGGGCGTCGGTGGGGCAGACCCGGGCGCAGGCCGGCACCTTGCACTGGCTGCAGACAATCGGCATCCTCATCACCGGATGGGGATAGGTATTGATGACCCGTATCGCCGCCTTCTTGGGGTTGTTCACCCCGAAGTGTTTTATAGCGCAAACCAGCTCGCAAATCCGGCAATCGGAACACTGCTCGGGAATTACCGTCAGCTTTTTCGACATTTATAGTCCTCTTCTGGGTAACGTTTACCATTATAGCACGTCATGAAGGAGTTTATCCTGACGTATTTTTCCGGGGCGGTTCGGGGGTAATTGAACTGTTATGCGTTATTGGGTTATATTAAATTACCGGGTTAATTTATTGACGGTAAAATGTCTGCGGAAAGGAGCGGAAGAGTGGCCATAGACAACGCGGAACTTATCAGGATGTACCGGACCATGCTGACCATCCGGCGCTTTGAAGAACGGGCCTCCAAGGAATTCCGGGGCGGCAGCGTGCCCGGCCTGGTGCATTCCTACATCGGGCAGGAGGCCATCGCCGTGGGGGTATGCTTCAACCTGCGGAAGGACGACCGCATGGTCAGCAATCACCGGGGTCACGGGCACCTCATCTCCAAGGGAGCCGATATCCGGCGGATGATGGCTGAAATCTACGGCAAGAGGACCGGCTACTGCAAGGGGAAGGGGGGCTCGATGCACATTGCCGACTTCGGCATCGGTATCCTGGGGGCCAACGGCATCGTGGCGGCCGGGCTTCCCATCGCCACGGGGGCAGCCCTGGCGGCCCACCTGGAGGGCGGCGACCGCATTGCGGTGGTGTTCTTCGGGGATGGGGCCTGCCAGGAGGGTGAATTCCAGGAATCGCTGAACCTGGCTTCTATCTGGAAGCTCCCCATCATATTCGTCTGCGAGAACAACCAGTACGGGGTCAACACGCATTACCAGTACGCCATCGCCGGGGGGAGTATCCCCAGGCGGGCGAGGGCCTATAATCTACCCGTCCGCACCGTCGACGGCAACGACGTCGTGGCGGTTTACGAGGCGGCCAGAGAGGTAGTGGCCCGGACGCGGACCCACGTGGGGCCGTACTTTTTAGAGTTCAAGACCTACCGCTGGTACCCGCACTTCGAGTCCGATGCCATCCCCGACCTCCGTCCCAGGGAGGAGATTGCGGCCTGGAGGAAAAAGGACCCGATAAAACGGTTTGGAAAGAGGCTGCTGAAGGAGGGGGTGGCCACCGAAAGAGAGCTGGAGGCCATCAACGAGGAGGTGCTGGCGCAAATAGAAGAGGCCGTTAAATACGCCGTCGAGAGCCCCCTCCCCCGGCCGGAAGACGCCCTCGAGGACGTGTACTCCACCTAGGGTATCAGCTAATCGCAGGAGGAATTTTACCAGATGAGGAAAATAAGCTACGCACAGGCAACCCTGGAAGCCCTGCAGGAGGAGTTCCGGCGGGACAAGAGGGTTATCCATATGTCCAACGATATCCCCATGGAGCTGCGGGAAGAGTTCGGGGAGGAAAGGGTCAGGCTGACGCCGATATCGGAGTCGGCCTTCGTGGGGGCGGCCACGGGCGCGGCCGGCTCCGGGTTTATCTCGGTGGTGGACCTGCGCATGGCCACCTTCGGCTTCGTCGCCATGGACCAGATGGTAAACCAGCTGGCCAAGATTACCTACATGTTCGGCGGGCAGGCCAAGTTCCCGGTGCTGCTGCGCATGTCCATCGGCGCGGGCATCCACATGGCAGCCCAGCACTCCATCAGCCCCTACGCCATGTACATGAACGTCCCCGGCCTGAAGATTATCGCCCCCGCCACCCCCTATGACGTCAAGGGGCTGCTGAAAACGGCTGTCCGGGACCCCAACCCCGTTATATGTTTCGAGCACTCTTTGCTGGCGCCGCTGGAAGGGGAAGTGCCGGACGGCGAGTACACCCTGCCCCTGGGCGAGGCTGACGTTAAAAGGAAAGGTAGCGACGTTACCATCGTGGCCATTTCCAAGATGGTCCACGACGCCCTGGCGGTGGCCGGGGAGATGGAAAAGAGGGGGGTCTCGGTGGAAGTTATCGACCCGCGTTCTTTAGTGCCTCTGGACATCAAGACCATTAAAAAGTCGGTGGCTAAAACGGGCCGGTTCGTGGTGGTGGACGAGGCCTGCCGTACCTGCGGGGCGGCGGCGGAAATCCTGGCCCTGGTCACCGAGGACGAGGATATTTTCCGGAAGCTGAAATCTACCCCACGGCGCGTCTGCGGACTGGATGTCCCCATTCCGTACAGCCCGCCCATGGAGGACTACGTCATCCCGGACCGGGCCAAAATACGGGCGGCCGTGGAAAAAGTCGTCGCTAACAAGCAGGGAAGACACTTGACACGGTAAAGCGTACAATACCAGATGCGCGTGGGAAAATAGCTCCGAATTAAATCTCCGGCATCCGGAAAAACAGGGAGGACCCGTCACGGCATCGACCTTCACGGAAGGTCGCCGGCGAGTCCTCCTCTCGTTTCAATATATATCAGCTACCACGTCAGCAGCAGTATCAGGCCTGCCGCCAGCACAATGATACCCAGTGCCAGCAGGCCATACAGCAAACCCATGCCGTCTCCTTATCAACCCGGTCTAGGGTATTAACACGGCCGCGAGGCCGAAACCAATCATGATGGCGGCGGCAATTACGGCGATGATGATTACCCCCAGCTCCCACTCGGTAAAGAGCTTCCGGGAGAGGCCCTTGATTCTTTCCAGGGCGTCCTTGGCCATGCCGAAGGCCTCGTCAACCCTGGCCGAGAGAGCATTCATCTCGGCGACGGTATTTTGGTGAGCCTTATCAAGCCTGGATGCCGTTTCCTCGACCTTCCTGAGGGCGTCGGCGGCGAGTGTCCTGGCCCCGCGGGCGGCTTCCTCAGCCAGTTGAGAGGCCTTGAGCGATGTCTTCCCGGCCTCTTCGGCGGCCTGCCTGGCTTGTGCGGCGGCCTTCTCGGCGACACCGGCCGCTTCCCCGGCCTTGCGGGACATTTCCTCGGCCTGGCTTACCAGCTTGTGCAGGGTCCGGGTGGCGGCGTCTTTGGCTTCGTCGCCGGCGATATCGGCAGCCTCGGCCTTGCGGCGCGTTTCCTCGGCCGTCTCCAGTCCGGCTTTGGCCGTCTCGGCGGTCTTGTCACCGGTCGCCTTGACCTTGTCAGCGACGACCCCGGTCAGCCGGGAGGCCGCATCGATGGCTTCCTCGGCGGCCATGGAGGCCGTATCGGACTTTCTGGACAGCTCTTCCATGGCGCGGTAGGCGGTCGCGGCGGCGGTCTTGGCTTTCTCGCCGGCCTTGTCGGCCTTCTCGGCGGTGCTCACGGAAGGTGTCTGCGTGGTCTCGTCGCGGGCCGCGATGGCAGTCTCGGCGGCCTTATCGGCCTGTTTGCCGGCGGCAATGGCTTCCTTGATGGCGTCATCGACTGCTTTCTGGGCCAGCCTGGCGATTTTCTCCGCCCGGATGGCGTCCGCTTCCGTGACCGCGGAGACCTGCTGCTTGGCTTCCTCGGCGACCTTCTTTATCTCTTCCGCCTTGGTAACGACCTCCTCTTTGACGGCACGCGTCGCGGCCTCGGCGGCTTCTTTAGCCTGCTTGGCGGCAATCTCGGCCTTGAAGCCGGCTTCCTGGGCGGCCTTCTTGGCCTCCTCGGCCTTGGCGGCGGCTTCCTCACCCGCCGACCTCATGGCGGCCTCGGCCGCTTCTATAGCTTTCTTGGCGGCAGCTTCCGCCTTAAGGCCGGCTTCCTGGGCGGCTTTCTTGGCCTCCTCGGCCTTGGCGGCGGCTTCTTCTCCCGCCGACCTCATGGCGGCCTCGGCCGCCTGGGTGGCCTGACGGGCAGCGGTTTCCGCCCTGAGCCCGGCTTCTTCAGCGATCCTCAGGGCCTCCTCGGCCTTGGCGGCAGCGTCCTCTCCGGCGGCACGCATCGCGGCTTCAGCGGCCAGTCTGGCCGATTCCGACGCCCGGATGGCCGCGTCTGAGGCTGCCTCGGCCGCCTTGGCCAGCTCCTCGGCGCGCAGTACCAGCTGGTGCAGGGCCTTGGCGGCATCTTCCATGGCTTCATCGCCGGCGATGTCCGCGGCGTTGGCCTTCTTGCGAATGCGGTCGGCCGTGATAAAGCCGTTGGCTGCGGCCTGCTTGGCCTCCCGGCCGGCTTCGTCAACCCTGCCGGCCAGCAGTCCGGTTATCTTGGTGGCCGCCCCGATGGCCTCGTCTCCGGCCATGGCGGCCGCCTCGGCCTTACGGTCGGTCTCCTCGGCGGACTGGTAAGCGGCGGCCGCCGCTCTCTTGGCCTTCCGGCCAGCCTCGTCGGACCGGATGGCCGTTTCCGGGGTGAGCTGCCGGGCCAGTTGGGCACGGGCCTCTCCGGCGGTGTGGGCGCTCTCATCGGCTTCCTTACCGGCCTTCTTGGCCTCTTCAATGGCGTCTTCAACCGCCTTCTTGGCGGCTACGGCTATCGCCTCGGCCCGGGCTGCGGCTTCTTCCGCCGCCTGGACCGCGAGGGCCGCCGCTTCTCTGGCGGCCAGGCTTACCTCTTCGGCCTTCTGGGTGGCTTCCTCGGCGGCAAACTTGGCCTCGTTGGCCGTCCGTTCCGCCTTTAAAGCGGCTTCTTCAGCGCGCCGGGCTGCCTCCTGGGCGGCCGCCACGGCTGAATCCGCGGCTTTCTTGGCCAGGTTACTGGCCTCTTCGGCACGCCTGGCAGCATCCTCGGATGAGCGCCTGGCGGCTTCGGAGGCTTCTATGGCGGCTTTTATGGCCGCTTCAGCTTCTTTGGTAGCCTTGGCGGACGCGTCCTGTGAAGCTTTGGACGCCGCCTCGGCGGCTTTCTGAAATGCGGCGGCACTGGCCCTCGCTCCCCGGTCAGCCTCCTCCGCCTTGCGGATGGCTTCCTCGGCCATCTCGCGGGCGGTCATGGCGGTAGCCTCGGCCTTGGCGGCAGCTTCCTGGGCGGCGCGGGTGGCCTCATCGGCGGCGCTCTCACCAGCCTCGCGGGCTTCCTCGGCCCTCTTGGCGGCCTCCAGTGACGCCGTAGTGGCGGCTCCGGCAGCGCCCCGGGCAGCCTTGGCGGCATCCTCGGCCCTCCGGGCGGCTTCGGCGGCCGCCTTGATATTCGCTTCCATCTCGTCGAGGATTTGCGGAAGCGGTTTGGTCATTATTTCCGGTGTTTCTCCAGGCCTCTCCTCATGTTGAGTTTTACCACGCTTCGTTACCACTTTTAAAACCTCCTTCGGCTTTAATTACGAGCCTTGTAACTAAAAAAGAAAAAGACGCCACTTAACATAAGCAACGTCTTTTTATTCTACTCGCCGCTTTTTCTGCTACTGGCCGATAGGCTATATTTCCGCTCTCCAGCAGATATGCGCGGCATCAGCACCTCTTGCTTCCGGTACAGACCTACTGTACCGCCTCACCCCTACTATTGATAATCATAAATTAGGCCATTTGTTTTGTCAATAGCCCCCAGATGTATTAGGAAAAAATATTTTCCGGGGAGTGGGCATCATCACATCACTGGGGAATGGATAAAGGGCGGCCGATTATCATACAATAGCTATAAATAACTTTGGGTTGTAAATGACGAACGACAAACTGACCGGCCAGCTTTATCGGTTGGCCCACCTGTACAACGTGCAGACGGCCTATTACGGCGCTAACCACCGGTGGCAGAGGGCCACGGTGGATAGCCTGCTGGCGGTGCTGCGGGCGATGGGGGCGCCGGTAGCATCTCTTAACGACGTCCCGTCCGCCTTACGCTCGCGAAGGCAGTCACTCCATCGCCGCATGATGGAGCCGGTTACGGTGGTCTGGGACGGCCAGCTTCCGGTCGTCAGGGTCTGCCTGCCGGCGAGCCTGGCTGGCGTGTCTTTTACCGCCCGGCTTACCCTGGAATCAGGAGAAAGCTCCGACTGGAAATGGTCGGCGGGGGAATCGGTGGAGGTCGATAGTAATGACGTTGAGGGGATACGATACGCCGTAAAGGAAGTAGCCCTGCCGGGAAAGCTGCCGCCGGGCTATCACCGTTTTTACCTGGAGGCGGGCCGCGTCACGGCGGAAACGCTGATAATGGCAGCGCCCCGCCGGACATATTCGCCGCCGGAAGGGGAAGAGGGGAGAAGGTGGGGCACTTTTTTGCCGCTGTACGCCCTGAAGACCGACGATGGCTGGGGCAGCGGCGACTACTCCGCGCTGGCCGACCTGGCCGAGTGGACGGCCGGGCTGGGGGGAAACGTGGTGGCGACGCTGCCGTTGCTGCCGGCTTTTTTAAATGAATCTTTTGACCCGAGTCCTTACGCACCAATCAGCCGTCTGCTCTGGAACGAGTTTTATATTGATATAAACAGGGTGCCGGAGCTGGCTAACTGCGAGACAGCCCGTCAGCTGCTGCAATCAACGAACTTTACAGGTGAAATCTCAAGACTGCGCCAATCGTCGCTGGTAGAATATCGCCGGGTGATGGAGCTCAAGCGCCGGGTCATGGAAGAACTCTCGCGGTATCTTACCAGTGGGGGGTCACGCCGCCTTGATGACTTGCAACGGTTCGCCGGGGAGAATCCTGTCGTTGAAAAATATGCCGCCTTCCGGGCGGTCATGGACCGGCAAAAAAAAGCGTGGCCGGACTGGCCGCCGTTGCTGCGTGACGGCATCGTGAAAAAACGGGACTATGATGAATCAAGCCGGCGCTACCATTTGTATGCGCAGTGGCTGGCTCACGAGCAGATAGAGGCCCTGTCACGGAGGGCTAGTGATAGAGGTGTCATGCTGTATTTTGACCTGCCGCTGGGGGTACATTCAGAGGGCTACGATGTATGGTATAAGCGCGATATATTCTCTCGAGAGGCGTCAGTGGGGGCAGCGCCGGACCCGGGTTTTCCCATGGGGCAGAACTGGAGTTTTCCGCCACTGCATCCCGAGAAGATAAGGGAGCAGGGTTACTCGTACGTAATTGCTTATCTACGCCATCATCTGCGCCATGCTCGCTTACTCCGTATTGACCATGTTATGGGGCTTCACCGCCGGTACTGGATTCCGGCAGGTATGAAAGCCAGCCAGGGAGCGTACGTACGCTACCGAGCCGATGAGCTGTATGCCATACTGGCCATTGAATCGCATCGTTACAAGAACATTATCGTTGGCGAAGACCTGGGTACCGTACCGGGGTACATTCGCGCGGCGATGGGCAGGCACAGACTGCACCGGACGTACGTGCTGTATTACGAGCTGGCTGACGCTTCGAGCAACCTCGGGAAGATGCCGCGGCAGGCCGTGGCCAGCCTGAACACCCACGATATGCCTCCCTTCGCCGCCTTCTGGCAGGGCAACGACATCG
>JBDRFW010000117.1:0-15095 GCA_043818415.1 Chloroflexota bacterium
CATGGTGACGACTCCGGTAGGGGGCGGTTATTTATCCTATAGGCCGCTCCCGGCGGCCTTACTGTGGCCGGACGATAATCATGGAGGCCGCTTCCCGGCCGATAGCCCGGGACTCGCCGTTGACCTCGACGGTCATGGTGCCGTCGAACGGCGCTTTTTCCAGCACTTTGAAAGCGGCGCCGGGGGTAAGCTTAAGACCGGTAAGGTAGTGCAGGAACTCCGGGTTGCGCTCGATGATGATATTCAGCACCCGGGCGGACTGCCCGACCTCCAGGTCGGTCATGGTGATGCCGGGGGTGGCGGGTCTCTTGAGGTTTTTCTCCGGTATCGGGCTGCCGTGGGGGCAGACCTCCGGGTTATCCAGGAACTCGGCCAGCTTGTCCGCGACGAGGTCGGTGGTGGCGTGTTCCAGGCTGCAGGCGTGCTGGTAGACGTCCTCCCAGCCGATGCCAAGGTGGCGGGTAAGGAAGACCTCCCAGAGACGGTGCCGGCGGGTCAGCCGGACAAAGCGCTGCCGGCCCTCGTCGGTGAGGCTGGCGCCGCCGTATGGGGTATGCTCGACGAGCCCCTTCTCCGCCAGCCGGCGCAGCATCTCGCTCACCGAGGCCGGGGATACCCCCATGCTCTGGGCGATGGACGTGGTGCTGACCGGGTTCTCCCGCTCCTCCAGCGCCCCGATTGACTCCAGGTACTCTTCTACCGTCAGCTGGCTCACAATAACTCCCCGAACGACACTTCTATGATAATTTTAGGGTAATTATTCGGGTATGTCAAGCATATTATAAGGAGATACAAAAATACTAATTAGGATATGTTTGACAAGTGGTGTTATGCCTGTTATAATAAGGGTATCCTAATAAATATATTCGTGATGCCGTTAATGATACGTTTAAAATCTAAGGAAGGAAGGTAAAAAAATTGCTAAGCTCACTTCTTATTACGTTGCGGGAGGGACTGGAAGCCGCCCTTATCATCGGGATTGTGCTGGCCTACCTTGGCAGGACTGAAAACCGTCGGAGCTTTAAATCCGTGTGGCTGGGGGTTGTCCTGGCCGGGCTGGTCAGCCTGGCGGCCGGTGCCGCTATCTACATACTGGCCGGGGAGTTCAGCGGTCGGGCGGAAGAAATATTTGAGGGCAGCGCCATGTTCCTGGCCACCGGCGTTCTCACCTGGATGATATTCTGGATGCGCCGTCAGGCCGTCAATATCAGGGGTCATTTACACGCACAGGTGCAGCAGGCCCTCACCAGCGGGTCGGCGCTAGGCCTGGTGGTACTGGCATTCATCGTGGTGGTACGCGAAGGTATCGAGACGGTGCTTTTTCTCTTCGCCGCCACGCGAACGGCCGAATCGCCACTGTTTTTTACGGCGGGGGGCCTGCTGGGGCTGGTCATCGCCATCGCGATTGGTTACAGTATCTATAAAGGCTCGTCCGGGCTTAACCTGCGGACTTTCTTTAACGTGACCAGCGTCATCCTCATCGTGTTCGCGGCCGGACTGCTGGCGCACGGCGTCCACGAGTTCCACGAGGCAGGTATCATCCCCACCGTTATCGAGCACCTGTGGGATATCAACAACATCCTGCCGGAAAAATCAATGTTCGGGCAGTTCCTGACGGCTATCATCGGCTACAACGGCAACCCGTCCCTGGTGGAGGTGGTCGCCTACGTAGTGTACCTGGTGGTGGCCCTGGTGTCTTACTTCCGCCTGAACGCGGGTGTCAAAGTGAACGGCGACTCCACCAGGACCGGTTAGCGTAATGGCCGGCGGGAAACCGGTGCCGCAAATGGCTTATGAATGCTGTAACTCTGCTATAATACTCGGGGAGGCAGGCATTTAATGGTTGTCAGGCCGCTGAGTGAGCTGGGGCCGCCGGAACGGGGCAGGATTATACGGGTGGGTGGCCGGGGGGAGATACGTCGGCGCCTCCTGGACATGGGCATCGTCTCCGGGGCGGTGGTGGAGGTGCAGCGGGTGGCGCCGCTCGGCGACCCCGTGGAAATCAGGGTTAAGGGTTATGACCTGGCCCTGCGCAAGGAGGAAGCCGAGAAAATCCAGGTGGAGCTGACCGAGGGTGTCCTTTCCAGGACGGCCGCCGGAGAAAAGGTCGTTATCGTCTCCGTCAGGGCCGGCTGGGGACTGCAGCGCCGCCTGGCCGACCTCGGGCTGACGCCCGGGACGGAAGTTACGATTATCAGCGGCGGCCGGTCCGGCCCGGTCGTCATCGAAGTCCGCGGCTCGCGGCTGGCCCTGGGGCAGGGGATGGCCGGTAAAATCGTGGTCCGGCCGGAGTGGGTCATTACTGATGACTAGGAAGTCGATTACCATGGCCCTGGCCGGCAACCCGAACTCCGGCAAGACCACCGTTTTCAATAACCTCACCGGCGCCCGCCAGCACGTCGGGAACTGGCCGGGGGTGACCGTAGCCAAGAAGGAAGGCAGCTGTACCTTTCAGGGCCACCACATCAAGGTGGTCGACCTCCCCGGCGTTTACAGCCTTACGGCCTACTCCCAGGACGAGGTCATCGCGCGCGACTACGTGGTGGACGCCCGTCCGGACGTCGTCGTTGACGTGGTGGATGCCTCCAACCTGGAGCGGAACCTCTACCTGGCCGTACAGCTGCTGGAGATGAAGGCCAGCCTGGTCATCGCCCTCAACATGATGGACGTGGCCCGGTCCCGCGGCTACCTGATTGACGTCGCCGAGCTTTCCCGCCTGCTGGGCACGCCGGTGGTGCCGATGGTGGCCGCCCGGAACCAGGGGACCACGGGACTGCTGGAGACGGTGGTGGGCGTGGCCGGGGGTGAAATACCGGTGGGCGGTATCAACCTCCAGTACGGCCAGGACGTCGAGGCTGAAATCGCCAAGCTGGAGAAACTCGTCGATAGCAATTTCCCGGCGGGGCAATACCCGTCGCGGTGGCTGGCAGTCAAGCTGCTGGAAGAGGACGAGGAGATAGTCAGGAAAATCAGGCAGGCCGGAATTGGATAGTCAGGTGATAATCCAGGCCAGGGACGAGAGCCTGGCCCATTTGCGGAAGGTCCACGGTGACGATGCCGAGGCCCTGATTGCCGATGCCCGCTACGGTTTCATCAGCGGACTGATGAAAGACGTCCTGGAAAAGCCCGCCGTCGAGAAGGTGACCGCCACCGACCGTATCGACCGTTTTATGCTCAACCGCTGGCTGGGCATTCCCCTCTTCCTGGGGATTCTCTTCGCGGTGTTCCAGCTTACCTTCGTGGTCTCGCTGCCGTTGATAAACCTCATCAACGCCGGGTTCCACTGGCTGGGGGGGCCGACCTCCCAAATAGCGCCGGCCTGGCTGGGCTCGCTCATCACCGACGGCGTGTTCGGCGGGGTGGGCGCGGTGCTGGCCTTTATCCCGGTAATCTTCCTGCTCTACGTAGCCCTGTCCATCCTGGAGGATACCGGCTACATGGCGCGGGCGGCCTTTGTCGTCGACCGCCTCATGCATAAAATCGGCCTCCACGGGCGCTCCTTCGTCTCGCTGATACTGGGCTTCGGGTGCAACGTCCCCGCCATCATGTCCAGCCGCACCATCGATAATCCCCGTGACCGCCTTGTTACCATCCTGGTGATGCCCCTGATGTCCTGCGGGGCCCGGCTGCCGGTCTATGCCCTGTTCGCCGCCGCCTTTTTCACCGCTTACCAGGGGCTGGTAGTCTTCTCGATGTACGGCATCGGCGTCATCCTAGCCATCGGGCTGGCCTGGTTTTTCCGCAAGAGGCTCGTTTCCGGCGAGAGCGGCCACTTCGTCATGGAGCTGCCCCCTTACCGTCTCCCCACCGTAACCGGGGTGCTGGCTCACGTATGGGATAAGACCTGGGCCTTCATCTCGCGGGCCGGTACCATTATCTTCAGCGCCGTGCTCGTCATCTGGCTGCTGAACTACCTCAATGTCCTGGAGCACATCGGTCGGGCCGTCGCCCCTGTGTTCAGTCCGGCGGGGTTCGGCCAGTGGCAGGCGGCGGTGGCGCTGGTGGTCGGGGTGCTGGCCAAGGAGACCATCGTCGGGGCTTTCGGCACGCTCTTCGCCGCGGCGGGAGATACCGGCAGCCTGGGGCAGGTCATCGGCAGCGCGCTGGGCTGGACGCCGCTGGTCGCCTTTGCCTTTATGGTCATGATTTTACTATATGTCCCCTGCGTGGCCACCATCAGCACCATCAAGCGCGAGACCGGCTCGTGGAAGTGGACGCTTTTTACCATCGGGTACACGCTGGCACTGGGCTGGACGGTAGCCACCCTGATATACCAGGTCGGCCGACTGCTAATATAATTTATGAAGTGATGAAAAAACGATAGCGGGGGAACTGCCATGCTGGCGGAGATAATGAAGGCCTTCCGGGAGACCGGGGGGCCGCTGGACCTGAATGAGCTAAGCCGGAGCCTGGGCGCCGAGCGTAGCGCCGTGGAGGGAATGCTTCAAACACTGGTGCGCCAGGGCAAGCTCCGGGAAATCAGCCCCGGCTCGGAGGACTGCACCCATTGCGGCGGCCGCGCCGACTGCGCCCGTTTGCAGACGGGCCTGATGGGCAGGGTCTACGAGCTGGCGGAGGGTCCCGGTAAAAGGAGGTGACGTATGTCAAAGACGGATGAAAATCTGAAGATTGCCTTCGCCGACGAGAGCCAGACCAACATCGAGTACCTGGCCTACGCCCAGAAGGCGATTGACGAGGGCTTCGTTGAGGTGGCCCAGCTCTTCAGGGAGGCGGCCGGCGCCGAGGTTGTGCACGCTTTGACTCACCTCAAGGTCATGGACGTGGTGAAGTCCACCCGGGAGAACCTCGAGGAGGCCGCCGAGGGTGAGAGCCTGGAGATAATGTCCATGTACCCCAAGTTCATCGAGGAGGCGGAGGGGGAGGGGAGGAAAGAAGCGTCCGAGTCCTTCCGCATCGCCTTCGAGAGGGAGAAGCACCACCGGGACATGTTCCGGCAGGCGCTCAAGAAGATGTCGGCCTGAGAACGGGCTTAACTAGACATAACGGTTTTCCCGACGATAATATTTAATATACAAAATAAAAACATGTCCGACCTGAATCAGCGCATCGATACCCTCGCACGCTGGATGCTGGAGGCGAAATACCTGGTGGTCTTCACCGGGGCCGGCGTCAGCACGGAGTCCGGCCTGCGCGATTTCCGGGGTCCGGACGGGCTCTGGACGCGGCGCGATAAAGGGCTCGCCACCCCGCAGCAGGACTTTACCGGGGCCGAGCCCAATGCCGGTCACCGCGCCATCGCCGAGCTCCAGGAGCTGGGACGGCTGGCCTTCCTCGTCTCCCAGAACGTGGACAACCTGCACCTGAAATCCGGCATCCGGCCGGAGCTGCTCGCCGAGCTGCACGGCAATCTCACCAGGGTCCGCTGTGTCGATTGCGAGTTCAAGATGGACCGTTTCGAGGACCAGGCGGCGTGTCCCCTCTGCGGCGGCAAGCTGGTCTCCACGGTGGTAAACTTCGGGCAGTCGCTGCCGGCCAAGGACCTGGCCGAGTCTTACGAGCACTCGCAGAAGTGCGACCTCTTTATCGTGGTGGGCTCCAGCCTGGTGGTCTACCCGGCGGGGGACATGCCCCGGGTGGCGCTGCAGGCCGGGGCGAGACTGGTCATCATCAACCATGGCGAGACGCCCTTCGATGAGTACGCCGACCTGCGGTTTTCCGAGGCCATCGGCGAGGTGCTGCCGCCGGCCGTGACGCGGCTGAAGAGCCTCCTGGGGCGTCCCTAGTTAATCGTCTTAAAAAACTTTATAGGCGCCATTAAGATGATGTCATTCCAGCGAAGGCTGGAATCCAGGGGTGGCCGGTGGGGTTCTGGATTCTGGCCGGCGCCAGAATGACATTATTTATATGGTTAAATCTATTTGCGAAGCACAACACTAGTACTCCCTCCAGTCAATTACGGTGCTCGCCCAGACGCGGTTGATCGATGCCTCCAGCACCGCCTGGCGCGGCGCGGGGATATCCAGCAGGTGCGGCAGGGCGGGCTTGTAGAGTTTACTGAGAAAAGGGCACCGTTTGTGCAGGAGCGCCAGCGTATTCCTCGCCCCGCCGAAGACGATGTAGTCCAACTCCTTTACATGCGGCTCGAGCTGCTGGCGGGTGTGCTGGCAGACCCGCGTCAGAAAGACCTCTATCTGCTTGTCGCGGTGCCGCGCGAAGCGCTGCGCCGACGAGCCGCCCTGCCGGTGCCGCCCGTGGACGAGGCCGGTGCCCACCTTACTGTTTAACAGCTTCTCGCCCTTACAGACCCCCACGGCAAAGGCCCCCAGCCGTACCAGCACCAGCGCGAAGAGGTAGTCGCGCCGCAGCACCGCCACTAGCGGCTCGGTGGTCAGGATTTCCGCCAGGAGCTTTTCCGAGATGGGAAAGGGCGGCAGGATGAGGTACCTGAGGTCGGGGCTCCACAGGATGACCGCCCCGGTCCGGGAAGCGCCGGCCAGCTCTAACAGTCGCGCCAGGATATCCGGCGGCGCGGGTATTTCACTTATGAGACCCTCGATATCGGCGGCCGGCAGGAAGGGAGGCAGGTAAACGGAGAGGACCTTTTCGCCGGGTTCGCTGGCCAGCGAGCCGAGGAATTCCAGCATCTTGGCCCGGCCGAGGCTCCACCGTCCCGATACCAGGGCCAAGGCTAGCTCCCCCTCCCGGGTAGATTTCGAGAGTATTTCATATCTCTCCTAGAACCTGACGATGGTGGCGCCGTCACCCCCCTCGTCACCGCCGCCGGAACGGAAGGACTTCACCAGCGGGTGTGAAGCCAGGAAGTCCCGCACGATGTTGCGCACCGTGCCCGTGCCGATGCCGTGGATGATACGGGCCTCTTCGAGGCTGGACTGGGCCACGTCGTTCAGGTAGTTGTCCAGCGCCCACTCCACCTCGTCGGCGCGCTTGCCGCGCAGGTCCAACTCCCGCGGCACGCGGCGGACGTCCGGCCGGGTTATCGGCGGGGGGCTTACCGCGTCCACAGGGGCCGACGTCTTGATTACGCTGTCCAGGCCCAGCCTCATCCGGGTGCGCCCCGCCTCCACCTCCACTTCCCGGGAGTCTTCCGATACCGACAGCACCGTGGCCGTCAGACCGGCGTCCTTCACCCGGACGATGTCTCCGGCCATGATGACGCCGGAATCGCTTTCCCCCTCTTCGCCCACCCGGGGCTTCCAGGTCTCGCCGTCCAGCTGCTCACGCACCCCCGCCAGGGAGCGCCGGGCCTGCTCCACGCTGGCGGCCGACTTCTCTTTCCGCAGCTCCGCGGCCGCCTGCCGGATTTCCCGGTGCAGCTCCGCCGCCTCCCGCACGATGGCGTCCCGCGCCTCCTGGATGGCTTTCCTCTCCTCGGTCTTGAGATGCTGCAGCTCATCGGTCAGCGCGGCGTTGCGGCGGGCGAACTCGTCCCGCTCGGCGGTGAGGTCGCGCTGGAAGGCCGCCAGCTTCTGTTTCTCCTCCATGAGGCCGGCCAGCAGCGTCTCCAGCTCCAGGCTGCCCCCGCTCAGCCGGCCCCGCGCATCGGCGATAATCTCCTCCGGTATGCCCAGGCGGGCCGCCGTGGCCAGGGCGTTGCTGCCGCCCGGTATTCCCACTGTCAGCCGGTAGGTGGGCGTCAGGGTGGCCGGGTCGAACTCCAGCGAGGCGTTCTCCAGCCCGTCCGTGGCGTGGGCGAAGGCCTTGAGGTCGCTGTAGTGCGTCGTGGCCACCGCCAGCGTGCCCCGGGCCAGGAAGTAGCGCAGGATGGCCTGGGCCAGGGCCGAGCCTTCGGCGGGGTCGGTGCTGGTGCCCAGCTCGTCGAGGAGCACCAGGCTCTTCCCCGTGGCGCCCCGGATGATGCGGACGACGTTGCCCATGTGCCAGCTGAAGGTCGAGAGCGTCTGCTCGATGCTCTGCTCGTCGCCGATATCGGCAAAGATGCCGTCGAAGATAGGTAGCTGGCTTTCCCCGGCCGCCGGTACCGGCATGCCGGCCTGGGCCATCAGGCTGAGGAGACCGATGGTCTTCAGCGTCACCGTCTTGCCGCCGGTGTTGGGGCCGGTTATCAGCAGCACGGAGAAGTCCCGCCCGATTTCCACGGAGAAGGGCACGGCCTTTTCCCCCAGCAGGGGGTGTCGGGCCTCCACCAGCTTCATCAAGGTGCCCCGGCCTTTTTCCCGTGTGGGGTCCGTGATGACGGGTTCGCTGGCCCTGGTGCGCAGGGCATACCTGGCCTTGGCCATCACCAGGTCGAGCTCGGCGGCCAGCTCTATGCTTTGCGTGATATCGTCTTTATGGGCCCCCACCTCGGCGCTGAGCAGGCGCAGGATACGCTCGATTTCATGCCGCTCCTCGATGGCCAGCTCACGCAGGGCGTTGCCCAGCCCCACGGCGACGGTCGGCTCCACGAAGACGGTGGCCCCCGTGTTGGAGATATCGTGGACGATGCCCTTGATGTCGTGGCGGTTTTCGACCTTGACGAGGATGACGTAGCGGCCCTCCCGCTCGGTGATGACGTCTTCCTGGAGAATGCGCTGGCCCCGCGGCGACCTCACGATGGCCTCCAGGCGCTCCTGTATCTGCCCGCGGGTCTCCCGCATCTGCTGGCGGATGGCGGACAGGGCAGGCGAGGCCGCGTCCATGACCTGGCCGGAGGGGTCGATGCAGGCGGCGATATCCTTCTCAATCTGGCGCAGCTCGGCGATGCCCCCGGCAATATCCCAGAGCAGGGGGAAGTCGACCCTGACGCCGCCGAGGTAGCGGCGCAGCTCATGAAGGGCGGCCAGGGTCTGCTGGACCTCCAGGAGGCTCTGTGGTTCCAGGATGCCCTGGAGGGACGCCATCTTCACCGTTTCCCGCACGTCCAGCACCCCCCCGATGGAAAAACCGCGGTCGAGAGTCAGCAGCTGGCGCGCCTCCGCCGTCTGGCTGAGGAGCCGGGAAATCTCCTGGTAGTCAGCCTGCGGTCTCAGTGACGTGGCCAGCTCACGGCTGGCGGAAAACGAGGTGTACCCGGCCAGAATCTCCCGTATCCGTGGAAACTCGAGCATCTCCAGGCTTTTTTCATCCATGGCTGGTTTATTATAGCATGATGCAGCGCCAGTGTTGATAAAGTTGACTCTCCACCGGCAAAGCGCTAAACTTTTTTAAAGTCAGATTTTTCATGAAGGAGGCGTATCAATGCCGTTCGTTACGATAAAGATGATTGAAGGAAGGGACGTTGAGAAGAAGCGCGGACTGGTCAAGGATGTCACCGATGCCATCGTCAAGAACGTTGGCTGCCCGCCTACGGCGGTGCACATCGACATCGTGGAGTACAGCCAGGAAAATCTGGCCCACGCCGGGACGCTCTTCAAGGACCGGAAATAGCCGCCGCGGAGGTAAACTTGAAAGTCCTGGGTATCATGGGCAGCCCGAGGATAAAGGGCAACACTGACCTGCTTCTCGATGAAGCCCTCCGGGGGGCGAAGGAACGGGGGGCGGAGGTCGAGAAAATCATCGTGGACAAGCTCAACATCGGGCCGTGCAAGGAGTACTACGCCTGCCTTAAGGACGGCAACTGCGTTATCCGCGACGAAATGGACGGTATCTACCCTAAAATACTCGGCGCTGATGCGGTTATCCTGGCCACTCCCATCTTCTTCTATACCGTCAGCGCCCAGATTATGACGCTTATCAGCCGTTGCCAGGCGCTCTGGGCCCGGAAATACTACCTGAAAAACCTGGATATCCCGGTGAAGAAGGGCGCCTTCATCGCCGTGGGGGCGACCAAAGGGGCTAAGCTGTTCGACGGGCCGAAGCTGACGGCGCTGTACTTCTTCAAGGCCATCAACGCCGACTACTCCGACGAGCTGCTCGTCCGCGGCGTGGACCAGCGCGGTGAGATTAAGGAACACCCGGACGCTCTCGCCGGCGCCTACGAAATGGGGAAAAGGCTGGTCTCTGACTAACCCGCCAGGCGGTCGCCCTGGATACCGATGGTCACCTCGTTGAAGGGGATAACGTTGCCGCTGGCCAGGATAGCCTGCCTGGCCAGATGCACCAGGCCGGAGCAGCAGGGCACTTCCATGTGCACCACCGTCAGGCTCTTCAGCCCGGAATGGCGCAGCAGCATGGTCAGCTTTTCCAGGTGCGCCGGGAAGTCGTCCAGCTTGGGACAGGCCACCAGTAAAGCGTGGTCTCCCAGGAAGTCCTGATGAAAGCCGGCGTAGGCAAACGGCACGCAGTCGGCCGCCAGCACCACGTCGGCGTCTTTGAGGAACGGAGCTGTCGGCGGCACCAGCGTCAGCTGCACCGGCCAGTGGCCCAGCCTCGACCGCAGTGTTGGTGCAGGTGTCTCCTCAGTCGGGGAGGCGGTCAACGTCCGGCCGGCGAACTCGGTGACGGTCTCCGCCGGGCAGCTGAAGCCCGTATTCCCCTCTGCCTTGAGGTGCTCTTCCACGGCGGCCTCGTCGAACTCCTCGGCGGGCTTCTCCTCGATGCTGATGGCCCCCTCGGGGCATCCCAGGCAGTTGCCCAGGCCGTCGCAGTACTTCTCGCTGACCAGCCTGGCCTTGCCGTCGATGATAGCCAGGGCGCCCTCGGCGCAGGAGATGATGCAGTCCCCGCAGCCGGTGCACTTGTCTTCATCGATTTTTACAATGTTCCTGACCGTCCTGGTTACCATGACTTACCTCGCGAACTTCGGATTAGTCCAGGCCCTTGAGGGCTTTCCACCGCTCCTCACCGAGGCACCGCTTGGCCGAGGAGCACCACTCGATGCACGATGGCGTCTGCTCTTTATAGACGTATTCCCCGCACTTTCGGCACTTTATCCGGAGCTCGTCGGAGAACATTTCCACTTCATTACCGCACTTAGGGCACTTGTACAGGGCAGCCCGCAGCTTTCTCATGTCCTGGCCGGGGCACTTGGTATTCATGACAACTACCTCCTGGTTCTGGCTCCAAGGCTCATCTCAAGTATATTATAGCAGGTGGTGCTGCCAGCTACGACTTAAGTCACAAAAATTTGACTAAACACGGCGCTGCGTGTTATATAATGATAGCTCCCTCTCTAATTGCCTCCCCGGGCCGGGCCGCGGCCGAAGATATAATATAAATGTGGAGGTCGGTCAATGAAAATCACCAGAGTAGAATGCATCCCCGTCTCCGTGAAGTTCGCCAAGCCGATGGTCATGTCCGGCGGGGCCGCAACCTGCGCTGATGCCGTGGTCGTCAAGATACATACCGATGAGGGTGTGACCGGCGTGTCCGAGACCGGCGACACGTCAATGTGGTACATGGGTGAGAGCCAGGACTCCATCATGTTCAACATCACTAAAATCTTTGCGCCGCAAATCCTGCTCGGCGAGGACCCCTTCAACATCGAGAAAATCGTGGCCCGCATGGACAAGGTCGTCAAGGTCAATAACCAGTCCAAGGCCGTTATCGATTACGCCTTGCACGATGTCATGGGTAGGGCCCTGGGAGTCCCGGTATACAAGCTGCTCGGCGGGCTTTCCAACGAGAAGATACCGCTGGGCTTCGTGATGTCCTCGGGGACGCCGGAAGAGGTGAAGGCGGAGGGCCGGAGCCTGGTTAATTCCGGCTTCCGGTGCCTCAAGCTCAAGGTAGGCTCCCGGACGCCCGAAGAGGACGCCGAGATTATCGCGGCGCTGCGCCAGGAGGTGGGCAGCGGCGTCAAAATAATGATTGACGCCAACGGCGGCTGGAACTATCTCCAGGCGCTTCGCTGCCTCAAGATGGTGGCTAAATACGATATCTTCGTCGCCGAGCAGCCGGTGCCGTGGTGGGATATCGAAGGCTTGGCCCGACTCCGCCGCAAGGTGGAGATGCCGGTCTTCGCCGACGAGGCCGCCGCCGAGCTCAACGACCTGATTAAGCTCATCAAGGCCGACGCCGTGGACGGGTTCTTCCTCAAGGTGTCCAAGGCCGGCGGCATCCTCAAGTCGCGCAAGTGGGTTGCCATCGCTCAGAGCGTCGGCCTGAGCGTGATGTGCGGCTGCATGATTAACTCCGGCATCGGCGCCGCCGTCGAGGCGCACTTCCTGGCCGCCACCGAGTGGATGGGCCGGATCGAGCAGGAGGCCATCGGCCCGCTTAACCTCCACAACCTGCCGGATACGGTCAGCACCCCGCTGAAGAATGACCTGGCCGTTAAGGTCCCCCGGTACGAAGGGGGCTTCCTCTATCCGCCGGAAGGCCCCGGCTTCGGGGTGGAGCTGAACGAGGCGGCCGTCAAGCAGTTCGCCACCCCCGGCAAGAGCCTGGTCGTCATCGGGAAGTAGCCGCCGGGCGGGCGGACTGTCAAGTTGACAATATTATATCGCGTGGTATTATAATGTGACCATGCCGAAAAGGAACGCCCGTTCCAGAATGCGAAACGCCCGCCCCGGTACTGAAGGCCATCCGCCCGTCGTCAAGTCCATCTATCGCGCCGGCAATATCCTTCTCTGCCTGAGCGACGGCATCAATACGGTGACGGACATCGCCAACCGCTGCCGCCTCAGCAAGTCCACGGTGCACCGCCTGCTCAAGGCCCTGGAGGAGTCGCACATCGTCTCGCAGGACCCCCTCAACCACCGCTACTTCCTCGGGCCCATGATTACCCGTCTCTCGTCGCGGCCGCAGAACACCCACGAGTACCTCATTACCGGCGCCCTCGAGGAGATGAGGTATCTATCGGACGTGTCCGAGGAGACGATAACCCTGAGCACCATGACGGGGATTCAGTATGTCCACCTGAATGAAATCCAGAGCAGGCATGACCTGAGGGTGACGGAAGAGGGCCGGCGCATCCGGCCGCTGTTCATGGGGGCCACCACCAAGGTGCTGCTCTCCCAGCTTAAAGACGACGAACTGAGGATAGCCCTGAAGAATATCAAGATTGACCAGGTTACCAACAATACCGTCACGGACAAGGACGTCCTGATGGCCCAGTTAAGGGAAATCCGGCGGCAGGGCTACGCCGTGAGCCGTGGCGAAGCGGTGGAGGGGGCCCTCTGCATTTCCGCCCCGGTGAAGGAGTACGTCCTGCCGGTGGCCCTGAGCATCGTGGGACCGGAGAGTCGCCTGGAGTCCCAAGTTGACGTTCTCGTCAAGGAGCTGAGTGCCAGCGCTGACCAGATTTCCCGGAAGATAGCCGATATTTTCCGGGCCAGGGAGGTGCTGCCTCTCTCCGGATGAAGATGGAAGACTCACGCGCGGAAAGCACTGCCATCGAGCAGCTGGCGGCCAACGTGCTGGAGACGCGCTTCGAGAACTTTGACGCGGCGACGCTGCAAAATGCCCGGAACCGTATCATCGATACGGTGGGGTGCCTGATTGGCGGCTCCGGCGATACCGGCAACCCGGAGCTGGTCGGCCTGCTGCGGGATACCGGCGGGAAGGAAGAGGCCACCGTGCTCGTCCACGGCGGCCGGGTTCCGGTGGGCAATGCGGCCATGGTCAACAGCATCATGGCCCGTTCCTTTGATTTTGAGCCGGTGAGCCCCCTGGTGGAGGGAGTCAACACGCCGGGGCACGTCAGCGGCACCACGGTACCGACGGCCATCAGCGTCGCCGAGCATACCGGCGTCGGCGGCCGGGAGCTGATAACGGCCCTGCTCGTCGGGGACGACGTGGCGTCGCGCCTGCTGGCGGCCTCCGGTTTCGGCTTCACCCTGGGCTGGGACGGCACCGGCACGGTCAACGCCTTCGGGGCCGCCGCCATCGCCGGCCGGCTGCTCGGCCTGGACCGTCTCCAGATGAGGAACGCCTTCGGCATCGTCCTCAACCAGGTAGGCAGCACCTTCCAGATAATCTGGGACGGCACCACCGCCTTCAAGCTGCCCCAGGGTTTGTCCGCCCGTAACGGTGTCTTCTCCGCCCAGCTGGCGAAAATCGGCTGGACAGGGCCGGCCGACCCGCTGTTCAGCCAGTTCGGCTACTACAAAATGTTCACCGAGGGCTGCCAGAAGCCGGAGTACCTGACACTCGGCCTGGGGAGGAAGTATTACAGCGACGGGACCTTCAAACCGTACCCCTGCTGCCGCATTCCCCACGCGGCTATCGACTGCGCCCTGGCGCTGGTCGGGAAGTACGGCGTCAGCGCTGATGACATCAAGGAGGTCAGGCTCGACCTGGCCCAGGGCGGCATCGACCATATCTGCGGGCACCCCTTCTGCATCGGAGCCTTCCCGCACGGCAACGCCGCTTTCAGCTACCAGTACGTGGTGGCTACGGCCCTGTCGAGGAAGGCCGTCAGGCCGGAGCACTTCACCGCCACGGCGATACGCGACCCCGAGGTAAATGCTTTCATCGGTAGAATCAAGCTCGTGGCCAGTCCCGATGTTAAGTTCGAGGCCGCCCGGGTGACGCTTCATATGAAGGATGGCCGGGAGCTTACCGAATCGTGCGAGATAGCCAGGGGCGACCCCCGCGGCAATCCCATCTCCCGTGATGAGCTAATCGCCAAGTTCTGGACCAACGTGGATTTCTCCGGGAAGATAAGCCGGGAGAAGGCTGACGCCTTCCTCGGGAGGGTGGAGAAGCTCGAAGAGCTGGACGACGTTCAGAAGCTGGTCCGGCTGCTGGTGGCCTGAGCCCCGGTTAAACGCGGCCTCTACTTCCCCCGCTGCACCAGCTCCAAGAGCACGTTTTCCGCGGCGCCCGGGTGGATAAAGGCTATCCTGGCGGTCGGCAGGGTTACCGGCTCTTCGTTAATCAGCTGCTTCCCCTTGGCCTTCAATGATTTCAGCTCCCCGGCAATGTCGTCGGTAGTGAAAGATACGTGGTGCAGGCCGCCGCCCCTCTCCTCCAGGAACCGGGCGAAGCTGCTCCCGGGTTTCAGCGGCTGGAGGAACTCCAGCCGGATATCGCCGGCGGCCACCAGGACGGCCTTGAACTCGCCGGCCGGCCCTTCCATCTCCTCGACGACCTTGAAGCCGAACATCTCGGAGTAGACCTTCAGGGCGGCGTCGGCGTCCTTAACGACAATGGCAATGTGGTCGATTTTCCTCACCATGGTTTTCCTCCTCCTGGTTGGTTTGGACTGTGTGCCTTTAATCTGAACTAAGACAACCCTCCCCCTGTGTCCCCCTGCGGAACAGATAATCCGACCCATATTATACCATTCC
>JBDRFW010000118.1:0-3077 GCA_043818415.1 Chloroflexota bacterium
AGGTTGCCGGTGGCCCGGGCGTCCTTGACGACGCCGTTCTCCACGACGCACTCCATCTTGAGGTGTCCTTCAATCCGGGTGACGGGGTCGATGACGATTTTACCCATTACTTCTCCTCCTTGCCGGCCCAGTAGGCACCGATGGTGGGCAGGTCCACGTCGACGAGCTTCTCGTAGAAGGGTGCCGTCTGGTCGGGGAATTCCGGCTGGGTACAGCCGTTGCAGGGCGCCCCGGCCCCGATGACCCAGTTGGTGCCGCTGTTCCACCGCCGGACGGGGCAGTCGGCGTAGGTGATGGGCCCCTTGCAGCCCAGCTCGTAGAGGCAGCCCTCGTCGCCGAACTTCTTGGCGAACTTCGCCTCGTCGAAGTAGGCGCGGCGGGGGCAGTTCTCGTGAATCAGCTTGCCGTAGAAGGCCTTAGGGCGGAGCAGGTCGTCGAGGTCGTCGGCGGTGGGCAGGCCGTTCAGGATAACGCCGGCCACCGTCCCTACGAACCAGTCCGGGTGGGGGGGACAGCCGGGGATATTTACCAGGGGCTTGTTGATGCCCTCCTTTTTGAGGACATCCCTGACGGACCGGCAGCCGGTGGGGTTGGGCGGCGCGGCGGGTATCCCCCCGAAGGAGGCGCAGGTGCCCAGGGCGATGACCGCCAGGGCGTCGGAGGCCAGCTCCGTCACCCTTTGCAGCATGGTGACCGGCTTCCCGTTCCGCTCGCCTATCGCTCCGTAAACGGCCCCCGGGGCGGTGGGGACAGCGCCGTCAACCACCAGGACGTACTCGCCTTTCTTCTGTTTGGCCGTGTCTTCCATCGCCTGGATGGCCAGTTCGCCGGCGGCGGCCATGATTACCGGGTGAAACCTGAGGTTGATGTGCACGCCCGGGACTATCTGGTCGATGAGCACATTCTTTATGGTAGGACTGGCCGTATTCAGGAGCGTTACGGCACAGCCGCTGCACGCGGCCGTCTGCAGATAAATAACCGGAAGTTCCTTAACCATCAAGTCCAACTCCTTTCATCGTAGTCTCCATATTCACGCGCAGGCGCATATACCTCAGAGAAAAAGGGGACAACAAGACTGTAGGCGTGATTGTTCCCGAGCAAGTTTAGCAAATACAATGAGTCCCAGGCTCCGTCCAGTACATGGCTCGGCTATGGCGGTGATTATTGCGGAGAAGGTCAGAGCCACATATATTGTACTACAATTACGGGAATCAGGCTATACTTTCCAAGGTAATTATAGTACGTGGCGCGAGATAAGTCCAGCCCGCGTTACCGCCAAATTTATACGGGGGGTTTCCTAAAATAGTGCCCCCTCTATCTGGGCCACGATTTGCTCGTTGGTGTAGTGGTTGAGGCTGATGCAGTCGCTGGGGCAGCCACCGACGCAGGCGCCGCAGCCTTTGCAGAGGGCCTCGTTGACGCGGCACACCTCCTTCTGCTCGTCGAAGGAGATGGCGCTGTAGGGGCAGACCTGCTTGCAGAGCTGGCAGCCGGTGCAGATTATTTCGTTGACGACGGCCGTGGCCGCCTCGACCTCCACCGTACCCCGGCTGATCATGGCCAGGGCCTCCGCCGCCGCCGCCAGGGCCTGGGATACCGTGTCCGGGATATCCTTGGGCCCCTGGCAGCACCCGGCCACGAAGATACCGTCCGTCATGGTGGCCACGGGGTCGAGCTTGGGGTGCTTCTCCAGGAAAAAGCCGTCGGCGCTGCGGCTGATATTGAACAGCCGGGCGAGGGACTCGATATCCTTCTGCGGCTCGATGCCGCAGCTCAAAACGACCATGTCCACGGGCTGGCGGCGCTGCCGGCCTATCAGGGTGTCCTCGAACTGGACAATCAGCTTGCCTTCCTCCTCCGGGGTCTCGGCGATGTCCGTTATCTCGGCCGGCCGGCCGCGGATAAAGACAGTCTCCTCTTCCAGCACGCGGTTGTAGAACTCCTCGTAGCCCTTGCCGAAGCTGCGGATATCGATGTAGAACTCGTAGACCTCGGCGCCGGTGTGCTCCTTGATGAGATGGGCGAACTTCATGGAGTACATGCAGCAGACGCGGGAGCAGTACTCGTGGTAGTTCTCGTCCCGGCTGCCGACGCAGTGGATGATGGCGATGCTCTCCGGCTCCCGGCCGTCCTTGAGCTTGATATGGCCGCCGGTGGGCCCGGCGGAGTTTATCATGCGCTCGAACTCCAGGCTGGTGAGCACGTTGTCCAGCCGGCCGTACCCGTACTGCCGGATAACGGAGGGGTCGAACAGGTCGAAGCCGGTGGCGATGATGATGGAGCCGACCTCCACCTCGATGACCTCGTCTTCCTGCTCGAAGTCGATGGCCTGGGGGGCGCAGAAGGCCTGGCAGGCCTTACAGCCGCCGGTGGCGAAGTGCACGCACTGCGTCTTATCGATAACCGGGGCGTTGGGGACGGCCTGGGAGAAGGGGATGTAGACCGGGGACCTCGTTGCCAGCCCCTCTTCAAACTCGGAAATAATGGGCACCGGGGTCTTGGAGGTGATATCCTCGATGGTGATGGCGCCGGTGGGGCAGACGAAGGCGCAGGCGCCGCAGGCCCGGCAGACGTCCATGTCTATTTCCCGCGTTACCTGGTAGGGGGTCTCCACCTGGCGGTCGACGCCCCGGTTGACGAAGTTGATGGCGCAGGCGCCCATCCTCTCTTCACAGATGCGGGTGCATAGCCCGCAGAGGATGCACTTCTCGTTGGGGTCGCCGAGCTTGAAGCGCGGCTCCTCGACGCCGTACTCTTTAGCCAGCTCGCGGATTTTCTCCGCGCCGGGAGCCTGTGCCAGAAACAGCTCGATAACACCCTTGCGCAGCTCTATGACCTCCGGCGACCTCGTCAGCACGTTGAGGCCGGCTTCGGCGGGGTAGTTGCAGGAGGTGACCACGCGCTGGCGTCCATGGCTCTCGATTTCCACCAGACAAAGGCGGCAGGCCCCGAAGGGTTCCAGGGCGGGGTGGTAGCAGAGGGTGGGGATATCGATGCCGGCCCCTTTGGCCGCTTCCAGGACGGACTTTCCCTCTTCCGTCCTGACCTCTCTGCCGTCTATCGTTAAGGTGAGTTCA
>JBDRFW010000119.1:0-9340 GCA_043818415.1 Chloroflexota bacterium
GCGGAGAAGAACTCAGAGCACCCCCTGGGCGAGGCCATCGTACGCGGGGCGCGGGAGCGCGGCCTGGAACCGGAGGACGCCACGAGCTTTAACGCCATACCCGGCCACGGCGTCGAAGCCAGGCTGGACGGACGCGGTATCCTGCTGGGCAACCGCAAGCTCATGACGGAGCGTAAGGTGACCTTCGACGGCCTGATTAAAGAGGCGGAGCGCCTGGAGAACGAAGGCAAGACGGCCATGTTCGTTGCGGTCAACGGAAAACCCGCCGGCATCGTCGCCGTGGCGGATACCCTGAAAGAGACCTCGACCAAAGCGGTAAAAGAATTGCACCGCCTGGGGCTCAAGGTGGCCATGATAACCGGCGACAACCGCCGCACGGCGGAAGCCATCGCCCGGGAAGTGGGCATCGACCGCGTCCTGGCCGAGGTGCTGCCGGAGGACAAGGCCAACGAGGTGAAGAAGCTCCAGGCCGAAGGACTCAGGGTGGCCATGGTCGGCGACGGCATCAACGACGCCCCGGCCCTGGCCCAGGCGGACGTGGGCATCGCCATCGGCTCCGGGACGGACGTCGCCAAGGAGACCGGCCACGTTATCCTGGTCAAGGACGACCTCATGGACGTGGTGGCGGCCCTGCAGATAAGCCGGCAGACGCTGCGGCTGATAAAGCAGAACCTGTTCTGGGCTTTCAGCTACAACGTCCTGGCGATACCCATCGGCATGGGCGTGCTCTACCCGTTTATCGCCCAGGTGGTCAGCCCGGAGCTGGCAGCGCTGCTCATGGCCACCAGCTCACTATCGGTCACTTTGAATACGCTGCGGATGCGCGGCTTCGTGCCGGCCATCCGGCGGCACCGTAAGGAATCAACAAAGCCGCTTCAAGTCGCCGCGGCCCAGACGGCCGGATAAAAGGGAGGTATAAACATGAAGAATGTTACAACTATCAGCGCTCTTATCTATACGGGGCTTTCCGTATTGACCGCCGGGCTTTTCCTGCTCGGCACGCTGGCCGGTGAATACACGCTGGTCGAGCGTATCGGCGGCACGGGATGGGTGTTCCTGCTGTCCATGATTATCCTGATGCCCATCGTGATGCCGCTGATGAAGAAGAGGGTCAGGGCGTAATTTATGCTATTGGTGAGGGAATGTATGTGGCGGCTAAAAAGTTGCCCGCGGTGCCGGGGAGACATGCAAATCGACCATGACCACCGCGGCTGGTACGAGTGGTGCCTCCAGTGCGGCTACCAGCATGAACTTAAAACCGGAGCCGGAATAACATCGCCGGCCCCAGACGGGAAACAAGTAACCAGGGTAGCCTGAATAAGTCAGGTGACCCGGACGTTAAAAGCGCGGCAGGTTGACGAAAACGTGGGCTCGCTATGGACAATAAAGTGAATAACGCTCAGGTAAGCAGGAGAAGGTTTCTCGGCTATTTAATCGGCGGTATCGGCGGTCTGATTACCACCGTGGTGGCCACGCCGTTAGTCGGTTACTTTATTTCGCCAATCTGGAAAAAGAGCAAGCCTATCGGCAGCCCGATTGCCCGTACCGGCGAGATTCCGGTCAACGAGCCCAAATTCGTCAGCTACGAGCAAAGAGTTCGGGACGGCTGGTATACCACCACTCTGAGTAGAG
Source organism: Chloroflexota bacterium (assembly GCA_043818415.1). Lineage (GTDB taxonomy): Bacteria > Chloroflexota > Dehalococcoidia > Dehalococcoidales > RBG-16-60-22 > RBG-16-60-22. Next base: position 1,633 of record JBDRFW010000119.1, read on the forward strand.
GGGCCTGGGTGGTCAACAGAGATAATAAGGAAATGGCCGTTTTCGACCCCCGGTGCACCCACCTGAACTGTCCCTATTACTGGGATAAAGACAAGCAGATATTCCAGTGCCCCTGTCACGACGGCAGGTACGATATCGAAGGCAACGTTCTGCACGGGCCGCCGCCGCGGCCTCTCGATAAGCTCGAATTCTATATCGACAACGAAAGCGTCGTGGTGACCGGCAAATTAATCAGGGGCGAGCCGGGCTCGCAAGAGGGCTGGCAGACGCTACTATAAACGGTAACCTCAATCGATAAGTTAAACGGGAAAGGAGGTGAGTATGATGAAAATCGTGACACTGTGCAAGGAAGGGTCGTGTTGCCCGGTCGTCAAGCTGGACGGGGACAGGGTGGAGATAGGTGAGGCCGGTAACCTCTGCGTCTTGACCGATAAAGAGTGGGCCGTCCTCAAGCAGAAGGTGCTGGAAGGCGAACTCTAAAAGCCGAAACCGGGGGCCCACCGCTCCCGGTAGCCGGGTTGAAGGCCGGCCTGATGAGGCTCAAGGGTAGTCAGGACTCTGATTCATTGTCGGAAAAAAAGGGGAGACGAAAAATCGATAGTACTGAAGTCGGAAAAGCAAAGAGGGGGCTTTTCAGTCCCCGTGTTTTTTATCTGTTAATTGCAGTTGCCCTGGTGATTGCCGTCGCTTTGAGCTTCGGGCTGAACGTCCTTCAGCCGCGGACACAGCATGAAGCGCCGGAGCGGCTGGGCGACCTGGATCTCGTCAATGCAGTCACCGGCGCCGAGGCTATCGTCCAGGTAAACCGGTTGCACGGACTCGATATCAAGCTGACAGGCGCTCTCATCGCGGAGTATGCCCACAGCTCCCCCTACCACGGCGACTCGCGGGCTACCGTCTGGGTGGGCAGTGCCGAAAACGCCGCGGCGGCGGACGGACTGACCCGGAGGATGGTGGAGAGCATCGGAAAAGGAGGGGCTCCCTTCAGCAATCCGCGGCGCATCGCCGTCGGCGGTTACGAGGTCTTCCAGGTGGACGGCCCGGGGGGGAGCTATTTCTTCTACCATTCCGGTAAACAGCCGGAGGCGGTCGTCTGGCTGAGCATCGAGGCATCGGAGCCGCTGCCTGTCCTGGAGCAGGCCGTCAAGACATTTTAGAAAGGACAGGACATGAATAAATCCCTGAAAATGATTATCCTGGTTGCCACCGTATTGCTGGTAGCCTCCGTTTTTTCCGGATGTTCGTCCCGCTTCGTATCTGTAAAGGAAGGGGCAACCATAACCTCATCCCCGGCGCCCGGCAATCAAAAGCCGGCCGGCGGGCAGGTTCAAACGGATGAACAAGGCAGCGTAACCATCGATATCGAATGGGCGGGGGCCGAAGGCGATTCCCTCGTCTTTAATGTTACCATGAGCACTCACTCGGTTGACCTGGACGGGTACGACCTGGCCGAGCTGGCGGTGCTCCGCGACGATACCGGCAACGAATACCAACCCATCTTATGGGACTCGGCCTCCGGCGGGCACCACCGGCAGGGCGTCCTGACTTTCCCCCTCCCGGATTCGGTAAGCCGGGGCACGGCCAGGCATGTCGAGATGGTAATCCGGGACGTTGCCGGCATCGATGAAAGGGTCTTGACGTGGGAGCTATGAAGCGACATGCGCTTATCGGCGTAGGGGCCGCCGTCTTACTGCTGGCCGTTTACCTGGGGATAATTACCCTGGCGCAGGGCTGGACCCACGCCCTGGAGCAGACCGCTGACCTGTGGTACTGGGTGGTGGCCCTGGCGGCCGGGTTCGGGGTACAGGCCGGACTGTTCTCCTTTATCCGGCAGGGCATCCGCCAGCGCCGAGCCGCCACGGGGTCGGTCGCCGTCTCGGGTAGCGTCTCCGCCGGGTCGATGGCGGCCTGCTGCGCCCATCACCTGAGCGATATCCTGCCCCTGCTGGGGCTGTCCGGGGCGGCTATCTTTTTGACCCGCTACCAGACGTTTTTTATCATCATCGGCGTTCTCTCCAACGTCGTCGGGATAACCATCATGCTGGAGACCATCCAGCGGCACGGCCTGTCCGAAAGGCTGAAAAGCTGGAGATTAAACATGAACCGGGTGAAAAAGGTGGCGATGGTTTCCGCGGCGCTCATCATCGCGGCTACCTTTTTCTTGACTTCCTGAAAAATTTGAGGGATTTCAAATCGACGTGAGGTAAACCGTAATTCAGAAAATGAAGGTGCCGGTTTTGTGTCACATTGGCGGGACTGGCTAAGGAGGAGCTAAGACAATGACTGAATTTTTTGCAGGCTATGCTATATGGGTGGTCTGGATAATCATCGGGTTTTTCTTTCTGGTCTTCCTGGTCACGGCTCCGTGCCATGCGGCTTTTATCCTGCCTTTCGTGGGGCTTCCGCTCTTTTGGCTTCTGCCGCTGGGATATGCCCTGCCGATCAATCTTGTTATCTGGCTGGCATCGCCTCTTCTCTACCGGGCGATAAGGGGAGCGATGAAGAAGCCGATAGTAGATGGGTTCAGGAGCCTGGTAGGCGCCCAGGCTGAGGTGATATCCAGGTCGGAGGCAGTCCATTCTGCCAAATACCTGGTTCGCGCTCATGGTGAAGGTGAACTATGGAGTGCCTACTCCACGGATGCTCTCAGCATCGGAGAGTGGGTGAACATTGTGGCGGTAAAGGGAATCGGTGTTGTTGTCGAGCGGGAAAAAACTGGTTCTCATCCTGGCGAAACAGGTAATGCAAAAACAGAGCTACCTGAGGCAAAGGATAACCCACGGCATTGTCATTAGCGATGGGAAAAGGACCTTTTAACATCTTGAGGTGAAATAATGGATACCGGAAAACCGGAACGGAAACACTTGAGCAAGCACTCTTTAATCATGCTGCTGTGCTGCCTGGTACCACTGGCAATTATCGCGGTGCTGTGGGCCGCCGGAGTATCAGGACGCTACCTGTTCCTGGGTGTGCTGCTGCTGTGCCCGCTGCTTCATATCGTCATGATGCGCGGCATGCACGGGGGCGGCGAGCACGACCATCACTAATATTTAATAATTACGTTTTCACGGAGGCAGATTCATGGACCACCTGTTGGGTGATTCCTACGCTTACGGGATGTGGCCGGTGGCGCTAGCCAGCATCGGCATTTTCATCTTCTTCGTTTTAAGCTACCTCAAGCCCAAAAAGCGCTGGGAGTGGCAGTCCATGGGCGCTTACGGCGCCTTCGTCGTCGCCCTGTTCACCGAGATGTACGGCTTCCCGCTGACTATTTACATTCTCACTTCGGTACTGGGCAGCCAGTATCCGGTCCTGAACCCTTTCAACCATATCAACGGGCACCTGTGGGTCGCCCTGACTGGCGGCTCCACGCTGGTCTGGATAATCGTCATGGTGGTCAGTAACGTTGCCATGTTCGGCGGGCTGGTCATCATGGGGAGAGCCTGGAAGCAGATTTACAGCGGCCGGGGCAAGCTGGTGATTACCGGCCTTTACCGGATGGTCAGGCACCCCCAGTACTCGGCCCTCTTCCTGATCAGCATCGGCATGCTCATCCAGTGGCCGACACTGGTCACGGCGGCCATGTGGCCCGTCTTGATGTACATGTATTACCGGCTTTCTCGTCGGGAAGAGAAGGAGATGGAAGCGCAGTTCGGGGAGAAGTATCTCGCTTACCGTCGGCAGGTGCCCATGTTTATACCGCGGCTGGCGAAGGCGTCACGTCTCACCAGCCTTGAAGCATAGGAGGGGATATGAACGGCATCGTTATCAACATCGACCCGGTAATCTTGAGGTTAGGTGCCTTCGAGCTCCGCTGGTACAGCCTGGCCATAATGCTGGCGGTGGTAGCGGCGGTCCTCATAACGGCTTACCGCGCTAAAAAGAAAGGCATCGCCGCCGACCATGTTTATTCCCTGGCTGCCTGGGTTATCCTCGGCGGCATCGTCGGCGCCAGGCTGTTCCATGTCATCGACCGGTGGGAATATTACGCGGGACACCCGCTGCATATACTACAGTTTCAGCAGGGCGGTCTGGCGATATGGGGTGCCCTGGCCGGCGGAGGACTGGTACTCCTCCTCTACGCCAGGATAAAACACCTGCCGCTGGGCCGCCTTGCTGACGCATTAGCTCCCGGTCTGCTGGTAGCCCAGATAATCGGCAGGTTCGGCTGCATCGTCAACGGGGATGCTTACGGCGGCCTGACTGACCTGCCCTGGGCCTTTATTTATACCCACCCTGGTGCCTTAATCCCGGCAGAACTGCACAGCCTGCCCACCCATCCCTACCCGGTTTATGAAATAATCTGGAACGCGTTAACGCTGTTGCTCGTCTTGCGGCTGGAACGCTATTTCAAAAGAGACGGGATGGTCTTCCTGAGCTATCTCCCGGTGTACTCTCTCGGGCGCCTGCTGCTTACCTTCGTGCGGCAGGAAAGCATCACTTTCTGGGGATTACAGCAGGCCCAGGTAATCGCCATGCTGGTGATTCTTGTCGGGGTAGTGACGATGATTTACCTTGTGGCCAGACGCCGGCCCGCCAGGCAGTTGAACTAAACCGAGAGTAATGGTACGTGCTTAAAACACTCCCTGCGGTTTCCCGGCAAGAAAATCCAGAAAAAGGCATTAACTGGATGCTACTGGCCGGTGTCTTCCTGCTGTCCGCCGGCCTGCTGGCGCTCGAGATTGCCTTCACCAGGTTAGTCTCCGTAGTGCTCTCATACCACTATTTGTTCCTGGTGGTGTCCCTGGCCATGCTGGGGCTGGGCCTGGGTGCCGTTTTCGTCCGCTTTTCCAACACCCCGTCCCCCGATGCCGATGGAGGCGGCTCCAGGCGTCTCGCTATCTTCGCCGGGCTGTTTTCACTCTCCGTTATTTTTACCGGCATGGCCGCGACCTTTTTCACGGGCTTTTTGTTGCTCGCTTTTCTGCTTTTTATACCCTTCTTCTTCGCGGGGATGTTCCTGGCCACGGTATTCCGCACGTACCCTTCATTCAGCGGGAAGATATACGGCGCGGACCTGATTGGCGCGGCCTCCGGCTCGGTAATCGTCATTCTCGGTCTTAATGCCATCGGCGGGCCCAACACCGTTCTCGTAATCGGCATCGTCCTCGCCTCCGTGTCGCTGCTCTTCGCGACCGGGATACGGCGTAACCGGGTCAGGGTAACCTGGCTGCCCGCCTTCAGCGTGATAGCCGCCGTGTTCCTCCTGTGGACAAACCTGGCCAACCCTCAACTGGAGAGACTGGCGGTCAGCACGGACCCGACCAAGGAAATTCACCACGCTCTGAATACCCCCGGGCTGGGTGGGGAAGTAATCGATACCCGGTGGAGCGCTTTCGGACGCACCGACCTGGTGGCTTTCCGCAACGACCCGTCACAGATGGCCATCTATATCGACGCTACCGCCGGGACGCCGATGTACCGCTTTAACGGTGACCTGGACAACCCGCCGCCGAAAGTTCAGGAACTCAAGACCTTTCCCGGTTACCTGCCATTACAATCCTTGAAAGACGGGGAAAAGGATAACGCATTGATAATAGGGCCGGGCGGAGGCAGGGATATCCTCCTTACCCTGATGGGCGGCGTCCGCCGGATTACCGCCGTCGAGGTGAACCGGGACTTCGTAAACGTCGTCAAGGATTACGCGGCTTATAACGGCGGCATATACACCGATTTTGATAATGTGTCCGTTTACGTGGATGAAGGGCGCAGCTTTTTGAGAAGGCATCGTGAAAAATATGACATTATCATGCTGAGCATGCCGGTAACCCGGACCAGCCGCAGCCTCGAGGGGTACGCTCTAACCGAAAATTTTCTGTTCACCACGGACTCTATCAAAGACTACCTGGAGCATCTGACCGACGAAGGCAGGCTGATAGTGGTGGCCCATGATATTACGGAGATATTCAGGCTCTTTTCCGTCTCTGTAACCGCTCTAGGGCAACTGGGAATAGATAGCCAGGCGGCGGTCGGGAGGATGTACACGCTGGGCGCGGACGAGTACCCGGTATTCGTTATGAAAAAGTCACCGCTCGAGCCGGAAGAGATAGTCGCGCTGCATGGGCTAATCGACCAGCCGGGGTATAACATGAAGACGTCCTATTTACCGGGCATCGGAGAAAGTGCCTCTCCAGGCGCTGAAGCAGATGTCGGTTTTGACGAGAACTCGATGCTCAACCCGATATTTACCGCTATAGGGAACGGGACTGTCAGCTTTAATGACTTACTACTGGAACACGGAGAGCACCACCTGGATATCAGCCCGGTGACCGATGATAGCCCTTTCTTTTATAACCTGGTGAAGGGACTGCCGGGCAACGTGCCCCTGGTTTTATGGGTTTCCGCCGGTATTTTATTCCTAACAATGCTGGCATCCCTGCGCCGGAAGAAAAGACCGGCACCGCCGGCAGGGAATTCCGGGATGATAATCCCGGCGATATTCTTTTCTTTCCTGGGTATCGGGTTCATGCTGGCCGAGGTCTCCCTCTTCCAGAGATTTACCCTCTTCCTGGGTAATCCCGTCCTCTCCATGGCGGTATCGCTGGCCTCACTGCTGGTGGGCGCCGGCCTGGGAAGCCTCTATAGCGGGCGTTTCTCTCCCGAGAGATTGACCAGAGTAATATCTATTGTGTCGCTTACCATTACCCTGGCCCTGGTAGTCTACGCTTTTTCCCTGCCGCCGCTGTTCCGGCTGCTGCTGGGCCTGGAGCTCCCCATCCGCCTGGCGGTAAGCGCTCTTCTGCTGGCGCTGCTCGGGTTTTTCATGGGGTTTCCCTTTCCGATGGGTTTGCGTTTGCTTAAAGAGATTAATAGGGTGGATTATATACCCTGGGCCTGGGGTATCAACGGCCTGGCCTCCGTATTCGGGGCGGTGCTGGCGGTGGCTATCGCTATCGGTTCCGGCTTTACTTATGCGCTCCTGACCGGCGCCGGTCTATATTTAATGCTGTTCCTGATGTTTCTCAGAGCCGGGCGCAAATCAATCACGGTGACGCAAAACGTTGCGGCATCTGCCACGGACACCGTTGAAGCCGGGTAGTTCCTGTATTAAGTCTGGGAGCAAGTAAGGATTTTCAGATACTATCGACGACCTTCTTGAGCTTCTGCTCGACCTGTACGGCGATGCCCCGCAGCTTCTCGTTATCCACCATGCTCATGGCAACGGTAGGCACGATGGCGGAGACGAAGGTCTTACCCTTATGCTCATAAACGATGACGTTGCAGGGAAGCAGCAGCCCGATGTCCTTCTCCGCCTCTAACGCCTGATAGGCAAAAGGCGGATTACAGGCCCCCAGAATCATGTACTGGTCATAGTCAACATTCAATTTTTTCTTCAGGGTGGCCTTAACGTCTATCTCGGTGAGGACGCCGAACCCCTCTTTCTGCAACTCCTCTCTCGTCCTCTTAAGTGCTTCGTCGAAAGTAGCGTTGACCTTTTTCTTATAGCCGTACATTTTCGTCACTTCCCGGCGGCATATTTCTCCGGTGTTGCCTTGAATTTCTTGTGGCAGTTCTCCGAGCAGAAATGGTAAGTCTTGCCCTGGTACTTTTCGGTGGCGGCGGCACCCTTGGGGTCGATTTCCATGCCGCAGACCGGGTCTTTTATCTTTGCCATAGCTTCCTCCTTTGTTTTTCCTTCACTGACTTCGACTTTTGGCGCGACTTTCGGTGCGGATTTCGGCGCTACCATCTTCATCGCTTTATAGCC
>JBDRFW010000120.1:0-6376 GCA_043818415.1 Chloroflexota bacterium
CGGCCCCTTTTCCTTCTCCGGGATGTCCGCCACGAGCGCCTCGGTGACGAGCACCATCACGGCGATGCTGGCGGCGTTCTCCAGGCCGGTCCGCACCACCTTGGTGGGGTCGATGATGCCCTTGGCCACCATGTCGACGAACTCGTCGTCCTCGGCGTCGTAGCCGACCCCCTTCTTGGCCCTCTTGACGGCATCGATGATGACCGACCCGTCCTTGCCGGCGTTGTTGGCAATCCAGCGCAGCGGCTCGGTGACGGCCTTGCGGACGATGTCGGCGCCGGTCTCCTCGTCGCCGGTCAGGTTCAGCTTGTCCAGCACCGCCAGGGCGCTCAACAGGCCGACGCCGCCGCCGGGCAGGATGCCTTCCTCCACGGCGGCCCGGGTGGCCGAAAGCGCGTCCTCGACGCGGTGTTTCTTCTCCTTGAGTTCGACCTCGGTGGAGGCGCCGACCTTGATGACGGCCACGCCGCCCACCAGCTTGGCCTGGCGCTCCTGGAGCTTCTCGCGGTCGAAGTCGGAAGTGGTCTCTTCAATCTGGGCCTTAATCTGCTTGATGCGGCCCTTGATGGTGTCCTCCGAGCCCTTGCCCTCGACGATGGTGGTGTTGTCCTTATCGGAGGTGACGCGGCGGGCGCGGCCGAGGTCTTCCACGGTAACGGAATCGAGCTTGCGGCCGACCTCTTCGGAGATGACCTTGCCGCCGGTGAGGATGGCCATATCTTCCAGCATGGCCTTGCGGCGGTCGCCGAAACCGGGGGCCTTGACGGCCAGGACGTTGATGGTGCCGCGCAGCTTGTTGACCACCAGGGTCGCCAGCGCTTCACCGTCGATATCCTCGGCGACGATGAGCAGGTTCTTGGACACCTGGAGTATCTTCTCCAGGGCCGGCAGGAGGTCGGAGACCGCGGAAATCTTCTTGTCCGTAATCAGGATGTAGGGGTCTTCGATGACCGTTTCCATGCGCTCCGCATTGGTGACGAGATAAGGGCTGATATAGCCGCGGTCGAACTGCATACCCTCGACGTACTCAACTTCGTACTGCGTGCCCTTGGACTCTTCCACGGTAATGACGCCGTCCTTGCCGACCTTCTCCATGACCTCGGCCAGCATGTCACCGATTTCCTTGTCCTTGGCGGTGATGGTGCCGACCTGCGCAATCTGCTCCTTGTCCTTGACCTCGGTGGAGGCCTTCTTGAGCTCCTTGACGATGGCGGCGGTGGCCTTCTGGATGCCCCGCTTCAGGGCCAGGGCATCGGCGCCGGCGGCCACGTTCTTGAAACCGCCGGAGATGATGGCGTGGGCCAGGATGGTCGAGGTGGTGGTGCCGTCGCCGCAGGCATCGTTGGTCTTGCTGGCGGCCTCTTTAACTAATTGAACTCCCATGTTCTCGAACGGTTCGGGGAGCTCGATCTCCTTGGCGATGGTGACGCCGTCATCGATGACCGAGGGGGCGCCCCATTTCTTGTCCAGGGCCACGGTATGCCCCTTGGGCCCCAGGGTGACCTTTACCGCGTCCGCCAGGGCATCGATTCCCTTCTTGAGGGCGTGCCGGGCCTCTTCACCGAAAATAATCTGTTTTGCCATTTTCTATCCTCCTTATCTACCCTTCTCTTATTTGGACTTCCTGGCGAGAATATCGCTCTCGCGCAGAATCATCAGCTCTTCGTCGTCAATCTTGATTTCCGTGCCGCCGTACTTGGCGTAAACAACGATATCGCCGACCTTGATGTCCATGGGTACCCGCTTGCCGTCATCGGACATCTTCCCCGGGCCGACGGCCAGGACTTCACCCTCCTGAGGTTTCTCTTTGACTGTATCCGGAATGTAGATTCCAGACTTGGTCTTCTCTCTTCCTTTTCCATTGGTTTTACCAGGACCCGGTCAGCCATTGGCTGCAATTTAACTGCCATACCATTCCTCCTTTCTAAAGTTGCGGCTCCAAATTTCCGGACATTTTATTAGCACTCTCGGGGCGAGAGTGCTAACACTTACATCATACCGTAGATGGCGCTTCATCGCAACTCCATTTATAGCAAGTTACGGGCATCTACGGCTACTGGTATATAATATACTACTTAATTCTCCTGATATCTCCATATAATATAAGGAAATAAGCATAGTAACATCAAGCTTTCCCCCCTTTTCTTGGCCCCGCCCCGTCAGTCCCGTTCGTTGTGGGAAAAAAACAAAACTGTTATCATAGTGAAAGGCCGCCGGCCTGCCTGCCGCCATGGTTATTATCAAGACCGCTAACCTGACCAAGAAATTCAAGGACCTCGTCGCCGTTAAGGACGTCAGCCTGGAGATTGAGGAGAAGGAGTGCTTCGGCCTGCTCGGTCCCAACGGCGCCGGCAAGACCACCCTCATCAGGATGCTGACCGCCCTCTCGCCGCCCACCCGCGGTGATATCGTGATTATGGGACGGGACCTCTCCCGGTATTCCCGGGAAATCAAGGCGGAGCTGGGCATGGTCCCCCAGGTGGACAACCTCGACGACGACCTCAACGTGGTCCAGAACCTGCGTACCTTTGCCCGTTACTTTGCCATCCCCAAAGACGAGGCAGTTCGCCGCAGCCTGGAGCTGCTCAAGGCGATGCAGCTGGAGGACAAGAAGAAGAGCAAGATTAACGAGCTGTCCGGCGGCATGAAGCGTCGGCTGCTCATCGCCAGGGGCCTTATCAACAATCCCCGGATACTGGTCCTCGACGAGCCGTCCATCGGCCTCGACCCCCAGGCCCGGCACATGGTCTGGCAGAAGCTGAAGGAGATGAAGGCCCGGGGGGGTTACCCAGCTGCTCTGCACCCAGAATATGGAGGAGGCGGCCACCCTCTGCGACCGCCTGGCGATAATGCACCAGGGGAAGATAATCGCCGTGGACAAGCCGTCGGCGCTGATTTCTCGGTACGTGGGGAGTCATATCTGGGAGGTCTGGCCGGCTCCGGCTGAACGGGAGAAGATTATCCGGGAACTGGAGGCCCGCCGGCTGGAGTACGAGGTGCTGGACGACTTGATTCAGGTCTTCCACCTCGACGACAAAGCCGGGGAGTTGCCGGGAAGGCCGCGGCCGGCCACCCTGGAGGACGTCTTTTTCAAGCTGACGGGGAGGATGCTGGTGGAATGAGGATGTTCTCCTGGCGGTTTTTCCGCGTCTGGCAGCGCAACCGGGATGTCTTTTTCCGGCTCTGGCACTCGGAGGCACCGGCTTCCATCATCGAGCCGATTATCCTCCTGCTGGCTTTCGGGGTGGGGATGGGGGCTTTCATCGGTCTGGTGGACGGCCAGCGGTATATCTCCTTCCTGGCGCCCGGCGTTATTGCGGCCTATGCCATGTTCAGTGCCACCTTCGAATGCACCTATGCCAGCTACATCCGTATGGAGCACCAGCACACCTACGACGCCATTCTGGCCACGCCACTCAACGTGGAGGACGTCACCGCCGGGGAAATCTTCTGGGGGGCTACCCGCTCCCTGATGACGGGGTGCATCGTCCTGGTCATCGCCGCCGCTTTCCGGCTGGTGCCTTCGCCCTGGGCCGCGCTGGTGCCGCTGGTAGCTTTGCTGGAGGGCATCATGTTCGCTTCCATATCCCTCTTCTTCACCTCTATTATCCCGTCCATCTACAGCTTCAACTACTTCTTCACGCTGTTCATCAGCCCGATGTTCTTCCTGAGCGGGGTCTTCTTCCCGTTGACCTCTTTCCCGGAGGTACTGGAGAAGCTCGGCCGGTTTGTACCGCTGACACCGGCGGTCCAACTCAACCGCGCCCTGTTCCAGGGTGATTTCGGGCCCGATAATCTGCTGTCGCTGGGCATCATGGTCTTCTATACGGTGGTCTTTTTCGCGGTGACCCTGGTGACCATGCGGCGGCGGCTGACAAAATAATCTGGAGGAAATGTAATGGCGGTCCTTTCCGGTCAGGACATACGGCGCCTGATTGAGGGGAAATCTCCCCTGGTGGAGGGGTGGGTCGACCTCGACGCGCAGCTCCAGGCCAACGGTTTCGACCTTACCCTTCGTGATATCGCCATTCCGCAGACGATGGGGCAGGTGGCGGTGGACAACCGCCAGAGGGTGGTCTCCGACCTGGCGCCGCTGGTGTTCGATGGTTCCGGCTGGATGGAGCTGGTGCCCGGCATCTATACCATCACCTACAACGAGGTGGTGCACCTGCCGAAGCATATCATGGCGCTGGGCCGGCCGCGCTCGAGCCTGCTGCGCTGCGGGGTGACCGTGGGGACGGCGGTGTGGGACGCCGGCTACTCGGGGCGCTCCCAGTCCCTGCTGGTGGTCTATCATCCCCGCGGCTTCCGTGTCCAGCAGAATGCCCGGATAATACAGCTCGTCTTCTATGAGCTGACCGGCGAGACGGAAGGGTATAACGGTATTTACCAGGGCGAGAATATTTAATCTACCGAAACTGCCCCGCCACAAACTCCGGAACGTCCACCGAGCCCATCAGCAGCGGCTTTTGATGGCAGTCGCTGCCACCGGTCATGAGTCGGTGGTGCCGCCGGCAGAACGCCACGTAATGGGCCGTGGTGGCGGCGTCGGCGCGGGAGTGCCAGCACTCAATGCCGTCGATGTAACCCAGCATCCGCTCCGTGATAGTTCCCGTCTGTGCGGCCAGGTCTGCGGTCACGCTTACCAGCGATGTGCCGTGGGGGTCGTTGGGGTGGGCCAGCGCCAGCTTCCCGCCGGCCTGCCTGACCAGCCCCGAGGCATCCTCCAGGGATAGCGGGTACTTGGGGACGTCGCACTTCATCAGGTATTTGTCGAATGCCTCCTGCCGGTTGCCCACCACCCCCTTCCTGATGAGGTAGTCGGCGATGTGGGGCCGACTCAGCGCTGCGTCGATGCCCTCCTGCATTCTGTCCAGGTCTTCCCCGGTCAGCCGGGGGAGGCCCTCATTACGGAACTCGGCGTTGAGGTTGTCCATAATCCGCCGCGCCCTGACCTCGCGGTGCTCCCGGATGAGCTTGAGCTTTTCTCGGAGAGGGGCATCGGCGGGGTCATAGCCGTACCCCAGGAAGTCCAGCGAGACGGACTGACCGGCATGCGGAAAGGTCACGTTAAGCTCGACGCCGGTGATGTAGCGGATGGCATACTCCGCGGCCAGCCGGACGGCCTCTGGCTGGTGCTCTATATTATCGTGGTCCGTCACGGACATGAGGTCGATGTTTCTCCTGGCCGCCTCGCCAAAGACCTCCTCCAGCGAAAGGCCGCCGTCCGAGCCGGTGCGACTGTGGATGTGCAGGTCTATCTTCATGCGTTTTTCCCGGCTAGGCCCGCGTGTCCCCGGTGATGTACCAGTCCTCCGGCGGGTCTTTTGAGGTGTCCACCACCAGGTGAACTATTTGGAGGTCCGGGTTCGCGGCCTTGAGGTCGCCCAGGTCAACGGCCTCGAACTTCTTCTTGTTGTTGAGGTAGGCTTCCTCGGTCAGGGCGTTGGAAACGTACTCCTCTTTCGTCCGCGCCAGTATCCTTTTGATGGAAACTGCCTGGGGGCAGTCCGTCTGGAGGATGATGAAGGTCACCCCGTGTCCGGCGGCAATGGCCGCCGCCCTCCGGCGCAGCGCCTGCGTCACGAAGGTGGCATCGAGGATGACGCAGTTCCCGCCCTTCAGGGCCTCGTCGGCCTGGCGGAACATCTCGTCGTAAACGGCCGTCCGCTTGTTCATGTCGCCGGCCACTTTGGCATCGAAGACGTCCTCGTTTTTCAGCACCTCCAGCCGGATAAGGTCGGTGCGCAGGAGCTTGCAGCCCTTGATTCTGGCGACCTCCTCGGTGGTCTCCGTCTTCCAGGTGCCGGGCAGGCCGCAGGCGATGAGCAGGAAGCCGGGCTTGATTTTAGCTTCGATGTATTTCGCGAAGGGCTCTCTCATTTCCATGCCCCCTTATTCGCCTTGGATATACGATTCCGCCAGCGCAAAGTAGCCCCGGGCGTTGGCCAGAATTTTCTCCTTATCCCCGGCGGAAATATACGGGTCGGCGTACTGGAAGCAGCCTACCTTGCCCCGCACGTAGGCGCGGTAGCACTTGTAAAAGTTGAGCAGCTTCATCAGCCCGCTGTCGCCGCTTTTCTCCACGTAGGCCTCGATGAAGTTGTCGGCGAGGTCGGCCCGCCCGTAGTGGTCCAGGTCCATGGCCAGGAAGGCCACCTCGGAAGCGACGTCGCAATAGCGGAAGCGGTCGTTGAACTCGATGCAGTCGTAGATGCAGATGCCGTGGCAGAAGCAGATGTGGGCGGCGTGCAAATCGCCGTGGCAGTCCTTTATCCGCCCCGCCGCCACCCGCCGGTGGAACAGGGGCGTGTGGGCCTGAATAAAGCCTTCGGTATATTCCTTGAGGCGCCGGTAGGTCTCCGGCGGGATGATG
>JBDRFW010000121.1:0-4395 GCA_043818415.1 Chloroflexota bacterium
CCTGCGAACTCGGCCTTCAGCTGGAAAACAAGAGGAAATTTCAAAAGCGCAACTGGACGAAAAGACCCATACCCGAAGAGGCTATTGATTATGCCCTCAATGACGTTATACATCTGTTCAAGCTAAAAGACGCCATAATCAAGAAACTGTGTGATAAAGGTTTACTGGACCGTTATTTATTGAAAAATTTACAGGTTCAGAATAAGGACTACAAGAGGCTTCCTGAAGATAAATACCGGAAAGTAAAAGGGTATTATAGCCTCTCCGACAGTGAAAAAGCCGTCTTAAGTAAAATCTACGACATCCGCGACAAATACGCCGAGAAGTTCAACATGCCGCCGCATAACATTGTCCATAATAATGACCTGATAGGCATGGTAAAAGACCCCGCCCAACTTGACGGCATCCGCCTTCCCAGGCGGCTGGACAACGGCATAAAAAACCGGATAATGCAGGAACTGAGAAAAGCCATCACGGCAGCCTGATTCCCCAATATCGGATTTCTCGCCATCTCCATCCCTCTGACCTCAAGTATATGCCCACGGCACGCCACCATTGACTAACCACCCTCTCTCCACTACACTATAAGCGGGTCAAGTAAACCGGGTGACCGCTCCTTCTTTGAAGGGGAGGAAAGTCCGAGCTCCACCGGGCAGGATGCTGGGTAACACCCAGGAGGGGCGACCCTACGGAAAGTGCCACAGAAACATACCGCCCTTCTTCGGAAGGGCAAGGGTGAAATGGTGAGGTAAGAGCTCACCAGCGGCCGGGTGACCGGCCGGCTGGGCAAACCCCATCCGGAGCAAGACCAAATAGAGGGACACGGGGACGCCCGGCCCTTCCCCGGGTTGGTCGCTTGACCCTTCCGGTAACGGAAGGGCTAGATAGATGGTCACCATCCTTCCTTCGGGGAGGATACAGAACTCGGCTTACAGGTTTACTTGGCTCGCTTTTTAAAGTCCTATGTCAAAGATGACGAGAGTTACCCTAGCCGCGCTGGTCGTCGTGGTTATCGCGCTGTCCTTCGGGGCCGGTTTCATGTACGGCCATACCCGCTTCGCCGGTACCGGCAGCGGCCCGGACATCGTCGCGCAGGCGTGGGACATCATCTTTAAAGAGTACGTCGACCCTACCAGACTTGATACGGAAAACATGACGCGCGCCGCCATCGAAGGCATCGTAGACACCCTTGACGACCCCTATACCTCCTATCTGGAACCACGTAACTATCAGCTGGGACTGAGCAGCCTGGAGGGAGAGTTCGACGGCATCGGGGCTTACGTGACCATCGAAGACAAGAAGCTTACCATCATCGCCCCCATCGCCGGTTCCCCGGCGGAAAAGGCCGGCATCCTGGCCGGGGATGTCATCCTGCAAATTGACGGTGAGCCGGTCGGCGACATGAGCGTCGCCGAGGCGGTCATCAAAATCCGGGGGCCCCGCGGCACCGCGGTGAAGCTCATCATCCTCCACCAGGGCGCTACCGACCCCGTGGAGATTGATGTTATCAGGGCTACCATCGAGGTGCCCAGCGTCACCTTCGAGATGCGGGAGGACATCGCTTATATCAAGATTAACCAGTTCTCCGAGCGTACCGCCGACGAGCTGTCCACCGCCCTGGATGACGCCAGAGCGCAGCAGGCCAGGGGCATTGTCCTCGACCTGCGCCACAACCCGGGCGGCCTGCTCGATACCGTCATCGACGTGGCCAGCTACTTCCTCCACGACGGCACCGTGGTGGCCGTCAGGAGCAACGAGGGCCGGGTAACCACGCTGGATGTTATAAAAGGCCATCAGGTCACTGACCTCCCCATGGTCGTCCTCGTCGATTCGGCCAGCGCCAGCGGCAGCGAGGTCCTGGCCGGCGCCCTCCAGGACCACGGGCGAGCCCTGGTCTCCGGCAATATCACCTTCGGCAAGGGCAGCGTCAACGTCCTGCGCCGCCTCGATGACGGCTCCGGGCTCTACCTCACCACCGCCCGCTGGCTGACGCCCGGCGGCCGCCTCATCGAAGGCCAGGGAATCGAACCCGACGTCAGGCTGGAGGTCACCGGGGAAGACGCCATCCTCTGGGCCATCGACTACCTCCACGGTGGCCGGTAAGTAAGGAAGGTGAATATTATGACCGATAGTCCCGTTTATACGATTAACGGGGCCAAACTCTCCATAGTCCAGGGAGACATTACGCGGCAAACCGCCGACGCCATCGTCAACGCTGCCAACTCCAACCTGATGGGGGGCGGCGGGGTGGACGGCGCCATCCACCGCGCCGGCGGCCCGGCCATCCTGGAAGAATGCAAGCGAATCGTGGCGCGGCAGGGACGCCTGCCTACCGGCCAGGCCGTTATTACCACTGCCGGCGATATGAAGGCCGGTAACGTCATCCATACCGTCGGACCGATATGGCACGGCGGTCGCCAGGGAGAACCAGAGCTCCTGGCCAGCACCTACCGGGAAAGCCTGAAAGTGGCCGCCGCCAACAATCTCGTCAGCGTCTCTTTCCCCTCCATTAGCACCGGCGCTTACGGCTACCCGGTCGAGGCAGCCGCCCGGATTGCCCTGAAAACCGTAATCGATTTTCTCGCCAAGGCCACCTCCGTCAAGGAGGCCGTCTTCGTGCTCTTCGACTCGCTCACCTATGACGTTTATACCGCGGCTCTACAGGAAATAACGAAAGACAAGAAATAGCTTTATGTTAGTCGTCATGAAGAACGACGCCACCGAGGAACAGGTGAGCGCCGTTATCCGGGAAATCGAAAGGATGGGCTACCGCGGCGTCCCCATGCCCGGCGCCCAGCGGACGGCCGTCTGCATCATCGGCAACAAGGGGCCGGTGGAAGCGGCGCAGCTGCTGGCCATGGAGGGCGTCAAGGAGGCCATCCCGGTCACCAAACCCTACAAGCTGGTCAGCCGGGAGACCCACCCGGATTCCACCGTCATTACCGTCGGCGGGGTGAAAATCGGCGGCGGGGAGCCGGTCATCATGGCCGGGCCCTGCGCTGTGGAGAGCGAGGAACAGGCACTCACCATCGCCAGGTTCGTCAAGGAGCACGGCGCCGGGGTCTTCCGGGCCGGCGCCTTCAAGCCGAGGACATCGCCCTACAGTTTCCAGGGGATGGGCAAAGAGGGGCTGAAAGTGCTGGCGAAGGTCAGGAATGAGACCGGCCTGCCCATCGTTACCGAGGCCACGGACAGCGATAACCTCGCCGTCGTCAACGAGTACGCCGATATCATTCAAATCGGCGCCCGGAACATGCAGAACTACTCCCTGCTGCGCCTGGCCGGCCATCTGAAGAAGCCGGTCCTGCTCAAGCGGGGCTTTGCCGCCACCATCGACGAGTGGCTCATGGCCGCCGAGTACATCATGTCGGAGGGGAACCACCGGGTCATCCTCTGCGAAAGGGGGATACGCACCTTCTCCGATAACACCCGCAACACCCTGGACCTGGCCGCCATTCCCTCCATCAAGGAGGCCAGCCACCTCCCCATCATCGTCGACCCCTCCCATGCCGCCGGACGGCGCGACTACGTTATCCCGCTGTCGCGGGGGGCCATCGCCGTCGGGGCGGACGGCCTGCTGGTGGAGGTCCACCACGACCCCACCCACGCCCTCTCCGACGGCATGCAGTCGCTCTACCTGCCGCAGTTCGAGGAGCTGATGCGGGAGATTGGCCGCCTCAAGCAGTTCCTCTAGAGGAATGGGCCTTGCCAAACCGACCGGAAAGCCTCATAATGGGTGCGACGTGAACTGGGTCGATATCCTGGTCATCATCATCCTCGTCCTCAGCTTCCTCGGCGGGCTCAAAGAGGGAGCGGTGAAGCAGTTTTTCATTTTGCTCGCCACGGTCATCGCGATCCCCCTCGCGGGACTAAGCTACCGCCCGATTACCTCTCTCCTCTCGTTCCTGCCGGGCACCAACTGGGAGAACTTCATCGGCTTCTTCATCACCCTGGCCGTTTTCACTCTCATATTGCAGCTTGCCTTCCTCATACCCCGCAAGATTATCCAGAAGCTCTGGAAGAAGGGCGTCATTACCCGTACACTGGGCGGAATCTTCGGCCTTCTCAATGCCATCATCGGGTTTGTCGTCTTTCCGCTGGTGCTCTATTCCTTCCCGATTATCTCCTGGATTACGGACAACGTGGCTAATTCTGCCATCCTGCCGGCGCTGGTGAACGGCTTCGGCTTCGTCCAGTCGATGCTGCCGGCGCTGTTCCACCGGGCCGCGCCGGTGGTGTTTACCCTGGATTAAGGTTGCTTGACAATTGCCGACGTTAGTAGTAATCTAGGTCAACATAATCCGGTACGTTGAGGAGGTAAAGCATGGAGATGGCAAACAGGGCATACCCCGTCACCCTGAAGGGCGAGCACACCGCCACGCCGTCGCGCGGGTG
>JBDRFW010000122.1:0-8418 GCA_043818415.1 Chloroflexota bacterium
TCAAACTTTTTCGGTGATATTTACGGTGCCGGTTGATAGTATCACCCCGCCCCTCGGGGGTTATCTATTCCCACCCGAGCCGCCCTCGCGGCATCCGCGGATTAGTCCGCAGGGTTTCCCCACCTCCCCCGCGGGGAGTGCAACAGCGAGGAGGGGGCTTCGCCCCCTCTCAAAATATCTCCCCCTCTCCAAATTGGAGATTAGGATACAACGTTGATGGTTTTATTTGGAGAGGGGGACAAAGGGGGTGAGGCAGGAAAAGGACCGGAACAGGCCCTGCTACCGCAGCCGGTTGACTGCCATGTAGATACCGATACCGATGCCGACGAGGTCGAAGATAACCTGTAAAGCACCGAAGGGGATATGGCTGAAGGAGAAGATGCTTACTGCATAGCTGACAACCACCCCCACACCACCAACCGTGGCCAGCCAGCGGCCCCGCTTGCGGTTGACGGAGAAGGAGACCGCCTCGCCGACGGCGTAGCCCACGGCGGCGGCCAGCACCAGGCTCAGTAAAAAGAAGGGCAGGATGCTGTCCAGCACTCCCCAGATAAGCCCGGTGACTACGGCGCTCCCCAGCGCCGCGCCGCCGGCCCGGAGGTAATACGTGCCGGAGACGCGGAAGGTGGGTAGCTTGTAGAGCCGGGCGCATTCCCGGCAGCGGGCCCCCACCGGGGTCTGCACCATGCACCGCGGGCAAATCGGCTTGCCGCACTTGCCGCAGCGCAGGTTCGTCTCAACGTCCGGGTGAGTTGCGCACTTCATCGGCCTATTCCGATTCTTCCCAGAGTTCCTCCGGGGTGGCGGGCGGCTTGGACATCCACGCCTTCCGGTCCCGGATATCGCGGTCGAAGAGGAGCCGGTTAAAGAACAGCCGGCCCCGGCTGACGGCGGTGACCCCGCCGGACGGCTGGGCGGTGAGCCGCTTGATGACGACCACCAGGAAGATGGCCAGGAAGGCCAGGGCGACGGCCGCTTGCCGGTGGAATACCCAGCTCATAATGGGGAGCGAGGTAACGCTGAAAAAGACCGGCAGGGGGGTGGTGCGGAGAAAGAGGGTGACCACGACCACCGTGCCGACGGCGATAACCGAAGGCCAGGGGGATATGTCATTGATGGCGGGGAGGATGATAACGATGCCGAGCAGGGTGGCGATGCCCCTCCCCCCGTGAAAACGCAGAAAGACCGGCCAGTTATGCCCGACGATGACCGCCAGCCCCACCACCAGCTGCTGCCCGACGTCCAGTCCCTGCGTCTGGGCAATCCCGACCATCAGCATGCCCTTGAGGAAGTCCCAGATGCCCACTGCCAGCCCGAGCTTCCGGGAGGTGGTCCGCCACAGGTTGCCCCCGCCCACCTGGCGGGTACCCTCCTTGCGGAGGTCGATGCCGCGCGACCGGGCGACCAGGTGGGCCGCCGGCGCCGAGCCGAGCAGGTAGGCGATTACGATTAAGACAATCCAGATAGTCATCAAGCTCCTTTAAGGGTCGGCCAGCTTGAGCGCCCGCTCTTCGGCCAGGGCGATGAGCTTCTCGGCTGCCTCCGGGGGCACATCCACGCTGCCGACCATTGCATCGCGGCTGTCGTCGATGCCGTGGTAGTCGCTGCCGCCGGTGGCGATGAGTCCGTACCTCCCGGCGAGGTCGAGCATGGCCTCCGTCTGCTCGGCGGTCTGCTCCTTGTAGTAGGCTTCGATGCCCACCAGGCCGGACTTCTTCAGCTCCGCAATCATGGGCTCCGGCTCGCCGACGGTGAAGGGGTGGGCCAGCACGGGCAGTCCCCCCGACCTCACGACGAGCTCGACCGCTTCCGCCGGTGTCATCTTCTCGCGCTCGACGTAGGCCGGGCCGCCGTGCCCGATATACTTATCGAAGGCCTCCCCGAAGGTACTGACGTAGCCCTTTTCCGGCATCGCCAGGGCGATGTGGGGTCGGCCGATGGAGCCGTCGCCGGCGATTTCCTGCACCCGGGACCAGTCGATATCGATTCCCAGGCCGGCCAGCTTACCGACCATCCCCCTCCCCCGGCCCAGCCGGGAGTGGCGGAACCTCTCCAGCGCCGCCTTCAGCGCGTCGCTGGTGTAGTCGATGAAATACCCCAGGACATGGGCTTCGCCGTCGGAGAGGTCGGTGCTGATTTCCACGCCGGGGATGAGCCGGAGCCGGGGAAAGGCCGCCGCGGCTTTCAGGGCGGGTGCCACCCCGTCCACGGAGTCGTGGTCGGTCAGGGCGATGACCCTCATGCCCAGCCCGGCCGCCCTGGCCACCAGCTCCTCCGGGCTGAGCCGGCCGTCGGAGGCGGTGGAGTGGAGGTGCAGGTCGACCCGGCTCACGGCGCTTCCATCTCCCGGTAGATACGCTCGATGGCGGTGGCCCGGCCGGTCTTTTCGTCCACCTCCACCATGACGGCGTTGAGCAGTGGCTTCCCGCCGCCCACCGAGAGGCGATGGGGCATCATGGTGAGAAAACGCTGGATGACCGACCCCACTTCGTCGCCGATGACCGAGTCTTCCGGCCCCGTCATGCCGATATCGGTGACGTAGGCGGTGCCCTCGGGCAGTATCCGCGTATCGATGGTGCCGACATGGGTATGGGTGCCGAGCACGGCGCTGACCCGGCCGTCCAGGTAGCGCCCCAGGGCCACCTTCTCCGAGGTAGCCTCGGCGTGGAAGTCCACGATGATTACCGGCGGCCTGGGGTCGAGCTCTTCCAGCAGCTTGTCCATGGCCCGGAAAGGGCAGTCGTAGCTGTTCATGAAGGTGCGGCCGATGAGGTTCACCACCAGGGTGCGGCCGGCGACCAGGTAGCCTCTCCCCGGTACGCCGGCGGGATAGTTCAGCGGGCGCAGGATGGGCATATTGCTGCCAAGGTAGGGGATAATCTCTTTCTGGGCCCAGATATGGTTGCCGGAGGTAATGACGTCAACGCCATCATCCAGCAGCTCCCGGGCCGTGCCCTCGGTAAGGCCGAAGCCGCCGGCCACGTTCTCGCCGTTGGCAATAACCAGGTTGGCCCGGTACTGCTTGCGCAGGCCGCCCAGAAAATGGTGCACGGCCTGCCGTCCCGGCCGACCAATGATGTCGCCGATAGCCAGTATATTCATTCTTCTCACCCGTCATTCTGGCGAAAGCCAGAATCCAGCCGCTCCTTATCCCCCCCCTGGATTCCAGCCTGCGCTGGAATGACATCATGGGGGAGTCTCTCTTAACTCACCTTACTTGGCGTAGTCCACCGCGCGGGTCTCCCGGATGACGGTGACCTTTATCTGCCCCGGGTAGTCCAGGGTCTCTTCCACCTTCTTCACGATGTCCCGCGCCAGCCGCATCGCTCCCAGGTCGTCGATAGCCTCCGGCTTGACCAGGATGCGCACCTCGCGCCCGGCCTGGATGGCGTAGGACTTCTCGACCCCCTTAAAGCTGTCGGCGATGTCTTCCAGCGCCCGGAGTCGCTTGAGATAGTTCTCCAGGGACTCGCGCCGGGCGCCGGGGCGGGCGCTGCTGATGGCGTCGGCCGCCGAGGTAATATACCCCCAGACGCTCACGTCCGGTGTCTCCAGGTGGTGCTCGGCGACGCCGGCGAGGACTTCCGCTGATTTCTCCCACTGCTTGACGAGGTCGGCGCCGATGGCGGCATGGGTGCCCTCCACCTCGCGGTCCACGGCCTTGCCGATATCATGGAGCAGCCCGGCCTTCTTGGCGGTATTGACGTTGGCCCCCAGCTCCGAGGCAATTATGCCGGCCAGGTAGGCTACCTCCATGCTGTGCTCCAGGGCGTTCTGCCCGTAGCTGGTGCGGTACTTAAGCCGGCCCAGCAGCTTGACGAGCTCCGGGTGGAGCTGGACCCCCTGCTGCATGGCCGCCTGCTCGCCGGCATTGTGGATATCCGCATCGACTTCCTCCCTGGCCTTGATGGCCATCTCCTCGATGCGGGCCGGGTGAATACGGCCGTCGAGGATAAGCCGGTTCAGGGCGACGCGGGCAATCTCCCGCCGGACGGGGTCGAAGCTGGATATCGTCACCGCCTCCGGGGTATCGTCGATAATCAGGTCGACACCGGTGGCCTGCTCCAGGGCGCGGATGTTGCGACCCTCGCGCCCGATGAGTCTCCCCTTCATTTCATCGTTGGGGAGGGGCACCACCGAGACGGTGGTCTCGGCCACCACGTCCGAGGCGCCGCGCTGGATGGCCAGGGCCAGGATCCCCTGGGCTTTCTCGTTGGACTCCTCCTTCAGCTTGGCCTCCCACTGGCGGAGACGGCGCGAGGCTTCGTGCTGGAGCTCGACCTCCATGGCGTCGAGCAGGGTCTGTCTCGCCTCCGTGCTGGACATGCCGGAGATAAGCTCCAGCTGCTTGAGCTGCTTGTCCTTGAGGTCGATGAGCTGGCCGCGGGTATTTTCAATTTCCTTTTCTTTGTTGGTCAGGTTGCGCTCACGCTGCTCTACGCCTTCCATCTTGCGGTCCAGGGTCTCACTCTTCTGGTTGAGGCGGTTTTCCTGCCGCTGCAGCTCGGCGCGCCGCTCACGGTAGTCGGCATCGGCCGAGGACTTGATGC
This sequence comes from Chloroflexota bacterium, assembly GCA_043818415.1. Classification (GTDB taxonomy): domain Bacteria; phylum Chloroflexota; class Dehalococcoidia; order Dehalococcoidales; family RBG-16-60-22; genus RBG-16-60-22. The sequence goes on from JBDRFW010000122.1 coordinate 4,551, forward strand.
GCTTGCCTTCTTCCTGGGCTTCCTGGAGGATGTTCTTGGACTCGTTCCTGGCCTCGGCGACCGTCTTGGCGGCTTTCCTTTCGGCGATGCGCAGCTGGCGGTTGAAGACCAGACGCCGGGAGAGAAAGGCGGCCATGCCGCCGAGCACCACGCCGATGATTAAGATGAAGAAGAGGGCAACTAATTCAATGGTGCCTAGCGTTATCATCTCTACCTCCCCCCTTTCTTTAATAAATGGATATTTTTTCTATTTTCGGTAACCCCGCCCCTTTTCCCCGGAGCGGGTGCATAATCATATTGTGCGGACGGCTGTCCGGGCGCCCCGACCTCCTGCCAGACCCTGGCTACGGTATCGCTGATGACATCGTATCCGAAGCCGCGGCGGCCGAGGTATTCCCCCAGCCGTCGGCGGAAGACCGGGTAATCGGCCGGGGAGAGACGTCGGGCCTTGCTCAGGGCAGCCCGGTAGGCGCAATCGCCATCGTCCAGCTCCCCGACGACCTGCTCGATGATGTCGCTGTCCAGTCCCTTCCGCCGCAGCTCCAGGCTGGTGAGCCGCCGGCTCCGCGGGCTGAAGGTCTCCCGGTTCTCTTTCCAGAAACGGGCGAAGGCGACATCGTCCACCAGGCCCTGCTCCTTCAGCTTGGTAAGGGCTTTCTCCGTGCCGCTGCCGTCAAAGCCGTGCTTGAGGAGCCGCTGCCGTACCTCGGCCTCGCTGCGGGGGCGGTGCCCCAGGAAGCGGATGGCCGCGTTAAGGCAGTGCTGGTAGCGGTCTACCCCGGTCAGCGCCTCTCGGCGCTCTTCGGTCAGCTCCTGGCCCACCTTGAGTCCCTCCTTGAGGGCCACCTCTGCCAGCAGGCTCAGGGCAAACCGGCCGTCGAGGAAGACGTTCACCCGTTTCTCCCTTCCTTTTCCCGCCACCAGTCTGGTTATCTTACTCATTAATGGCCACCGTAAAAAATATAAAAGGCTGACGCCCATGCCTCAGCCTTTACACTTTCCACCGGTCGACCGGGCTTTTCCCGCCCGGCGCCCTTACTCTTCTTCAGGCGATTCGTGATGAATGGTGCTGGCTGAGGCTCTAATCCGCTCTTCAATTTCCCGGGCGAGCTCAGGATTCTTCTTGAGGTACTGCTTGGCGCTCTCCCTGCCCTGCCCGAGGCGGGTATCACCGTAGGAGAAAAAGGCGCCGGCTTTGCTTACCAGCCCCAGCTCTAAACCGATATCGAGGAGGTTACCCTCTTTGCTGATACCGTGGTCGAACATGATGTCGAACTCGGCACTGCGGAACGGAGGGGCAACCTTATTCTTGACTACCTTAGCCCGGACACGACTGCCGATGGCTTCGTTTCCCTGCTTGATGATCTCGGTGCGGCGCAGATCGATACGGACGGAACTGTAGAACTTGAGCGCCCGGCCGCCGGTGGTGACCTCGGGGTTACCGAAGACGATGCCGACTTTCTCCCGGAGCTGGTTGATGAAGATGACCGAGGTCCCGGACCGGCCGATGGCGGCGGCGAGCTTCCGGAGAGCCTGGGACATCAGGCGGGCCTGGAGGCCCATCTGGGGGTCGCCCATATCCCCCTCTATCTCCGCCCGGGGGACCAGCGCGGCCACGCTATCGATGATTATCGCATCGACGGCGCTGCTCCTCACCAGCGCTTCCGTAATCTCCAGGGCCTGCTCGCCCGTATCGGGCTGGGAGATGAGCAGTTCATCAACTTTGACGCCGCAGTTGGCGGCGTAAGAGGGGTCCAGGGCATGCTCGGCATCTATATAGGCAACCGTTCCTCCTTTTTTTTGCGCTTCGGCGATAATATGCTGGGCTAAGGTAGTCTTGCCAGATGATTCTGGCCCGAATATCTCCGTGATGCGGCCCCGGGGTATGCCTCCGATGCCCAGGGCCAGGTCCAGAGCCAGGGAGCCGGTGGGTATAGCGGCTATTGGCGGCAGTGTGGCGGATACCCCGAGCTTCATGATGGAGCCCTTGCCAAACCGCTTTTCAATCTGGCCAATAGCCAGCTCTAACGCTTTTTCTTTCTCTGTGGTCATATCTCGCCTTTTCCTGATAATAGCACAAGAGTTTTGTCAAAACAAGTGGCGGATATGTGATGGCGAGAGTAAATAAATTGCCGAAATTTTATAGCTGTGCCCCATATTATTCGGCGGTGGGCGGCTGGGCGCGCTTGTGGCGGCTGGCGTCCTTCATGGCCTCAATCCGATTTTTGAGCTCCTCCGGGGCGTCCCCGGTGAGGATATAGCGGTCGAGGGAATCGTAGCTGAGGCCCATCTCCGCCTCGTCCGTCTGGCCCTCCCACAGTCCGGCGGAGGGCGGCTTGGCGATGATTTCCCGGGGGATGTCCAGGTGGCGGGCCAGCTCCCTCACCTGCTCCTTGACCAGGTTGCCCAGCGGCATGATATCCACGCCGCCGTCGCCGTACTTGGTGAAGTAGCCGATGGTCGTCTCGGCGCGGTTGCCGGAGCCGGCTACCAGGTACCGGCGCTGGTTGGCGATGTAGTAAAGAGTGACCATTCTCAATCTCGCTTTGAGGTTGGCGCGGGCCAGCCGGGCAATTCCGGCCTCCGGCCGGTAATCGGGGAGGGTGTTGAGCAGGGCGTCGAAGATATTATCCAGGGGCACCTCGGCGGTGGGAATATTGAAGCGGTCGGCCAGGGCCCGGGCATGGGCGCCGTCTTCCGGGAGGCTGTGGCAGGGCATGATGACGCCGTGGGTGTCTTGAGGGAAGGCCCGGATACAGAGCCCGGCCAGCACCGAGGAGTCCAGCCCGCCGCTCAGCCCCAGCACCACGCCCCGGCGTCCGGCTTCCGCCACCCTTTCTCTTATCCAGGCTACCAGCTTACTGGCCTGGCTTTCCGCATCCATTATTTCCTCCTTGGCAGGGTAAGGTTATCAGTAGTATACTGGCTTAAAAACCGCCCCGTCAAAGAGTTGCTATGCCTGCCGATGTTATTCTTAAAAACGCTAACGTCCTCACCATGGACGCCGGCCTCCCCGCCGGAGAAATGGTGGCCATTGCCGGCGATAAAATAATGGCGGTCGGGGGCAAAGAGGACGTGGAGTCGGTGGGTGGGGCCGGGATGAGGACAATAGATTGCGGCGGCGGGACGTTGGTGCCCGGCTTCAATGACGCCCACCTCCACCTCTTTTCCCTGATAAGAAAGCTCCTCAGCATCGACCTCAGCCCGGCGGCGGTGGGGTCGATAGCCGACATCAAGGAGGCGGTGCGCCGCCGCGCCGCGGAGACCCCGCCGGGGACGTGGCTCAGCGGGACCGACTTCAACGAGTTCTACCTCGAGGAGAAGCGCTTCCCCACCCGAGAAGATATCGATGAAGCGGCGCCCGACCACCTCGTGGTGCTGAGCCACCGCTCGCTCCATGCCTGCGTGCTGAATAGCCGGGCGCTGGCGCTGGCGGGCATCACCCGGGAGACACCGGAGCCGCCGGGAACCCGCATCGAGCGTTACCTGGACTCCGGGGAGCCCAACGGCATCCTCTACGAGATGCTGGGCTACGTACGGGGGGAGGTTATGCCGCCCCTGGCGGGGCCGGAGCTCGAGGAGGGAATGGCCCTGGCGGACCGGCACCTGCTGGCTTACGGGATAACGTCGCTTCAGGAAGCGACCTACAAGAACGACCCCGCCCGCTGGCAGACCATCGGCGGTTTCCAAGCGTCGGGAAAGCTGCGGAGTCGTGTTTACATGATGGCCGGCGCCGGGGAGTGGGGGAAGTTCCGGGAGGCGGGCCTGGTGACCGGCTCCGGGGACGACCGGCTGCGCCTCGGGGCGGTCAAGGTTATGCTGACCGGGACCACTCCGGATTTATATCCGCCGCCGGAGGAGCTAAACC
>JBDRFW010000123.1:0-15602 GCA_043818415.1 Chloroflexota bacterium
GGAAAAGGACTATTTCACGGCCCTGATGAAAGAGGTGGAGGGGTTTTAATAGGGGGTGTCCAAGAGGGGCGCAGCCCCTCTTTATAAAATTCCCCCTTCCCTTCACAGATACCCAAGGGAAGGGGGACACAGGGGGAGAGGTTACAAAATGAATAGAAAGCTATTACTTATAATCATAGCCGCCGTAATTTTGCTCTCATTGGCCCTGGCGGGGTGCCAGGCGGGGACCAGCGGCATTCCCCAGGCGCTTTACGACCAGGTGAACGCCGCGCTCAAGGACGCCCAGGCCAAGGCTGCCGAGGCGCAGGGCCAGGTCAATAACCTGCAGGCGGAGAAAGCCGCCGTAGAATCCCAGCTAAAAGCCGCTCAGGCCCAGATTGACCAACTTCAAGGGCAGGTCGGTAGCCTCTCCATCACCGGCGCCACGCCCGCGGAGACGGCGGAGAAAATCGTCAGGAACTACCACGAGACTCACGTTTACAGCACCTGGGACCTCTTTATCTGCTCGGACATGCCCTCGGAAATCTGGAACATCCTCAAGGCCCAGGGCATCAACTCGGTCGTCGCCGTGGGTGACATCGAAAACGCCGTTTCCGATATCGTCCTCAGCGACCATGCCTGGGTGCTCGCCGAGGTGGCCCCCGGGCAGTACCTGGCGCTGGAGACCACCGGCGGCTTCGTCGTGCCTAAAACACAGAACCCCCTCTACTACCGCGGCTGGACTTTCGATAGCCCCGCCACCCTCAAGACCTATAACCAGCTCATCCGCGAGTACAACGTCAGGGTCGGCATCAGGAACCAGATTAACGATGAGGCTAATAAAGTCATCGATGAACATAATAAGGCGACCAATCAGGCGACCGCTGACAAGCTGGAGGCCGTCTATAACAAGCTGGTAGAGCTGCGCGGTCAACAGGAAGCCGAGCTAAACAGAATCAAGGCCGAGATAGCCGGGCTGGCCAAAGTGCTATGATAACTTATCAGAGGAGTTAGAGCGTGCGCATATCAAAGCTGTTCGGGAAGACTTTAAGGGAAATCCCCGCCGAGGCGGATACGGTCAGCCACCAGCTGCTCATCCGGGCGGGCATGATCAACCAGCTCGTGGCCGGGGTCTACTCCTACCTGCCGCTGGCCTGGAGGGTGCTCCAGAAGATTGAGAACATCGTGCGGGAAGAGATGGATAAAGCCGGCGGCCAGGAGCTCAGCCTGCCGGTGCTCCAGCCCCTCGAGCTGTGGCAGCTGTCCGGTCGCGGCGAAGCCCTCGGCAAGGTGCTCTTCACCCTCTATGACCGTCGCGAGCGCCCGCTGGCCCTGGGCCCCACCCACGAGGAGGTCATCACCCAGCTGGTCAGTCGCAACGTCCAGAGCTACCGCGACCTCCCCCTGATGCTCTACCAGATTCAGACCAAGTTCCGTGACGAGCCGCGTCCCCGCGGCGGACTCATCAGGGTGCGCGAGTTCCCCATGAAGGACCTCTACAGCTTTGACACCGACGAGGCCGGGCTGGACGTGAGCTACCGCAAGATGATTGAGGCCTACCGGAATATTTATAATCGCTGCGGCCTGCCCGCCCTGCTCGTTGAGGCGGACAGCGGCGCCATCGGCGGCAAGGACTCCCACGAGTTCATGCTCGTCGCCGAGAACGGCGAGGACGAGATTATCTACTGCCCCGGCTGCGACTACGCCGCCAACGTGGAGAAGGCGGTCAGCGTCAAGGGCACTATCGAAAACGGCGCCCCGCGGAAAGTCGAGGAGGTGTCCACGCCGGGTATGGGCACCATCGAGGAGGTGGCTGGTTTCCTCAAGGTGCCCCACTCCCATACCCTCAAGGCCGTCTTCTACGTGGCCGACGGTAAACTGGTCTTCGTGGTCATCCGCGGCGACCTCGCCGTCAACGAGATAAAGCTGAAGAACCAGTTGCACTGCACCGAACTGCGCCTGGCCACCGAGCCCGAGGTCATCGAGGCGGGCATCGTCGCCGGGGCGGCCTCGCCGGTGGGACTCAGCGGCTTTAAGGTAGTCGCCGACGACTCCGTCAGCTCGGGGACGAACTTCGTGGCTGGCGGCAACAAGCCGGATACTCATATCCGTAACGTCAACTACCCGCGAGATTTTAAGGCGGATATCGTGGCGGATATCGCCACCACCCGCGCCGGGGATAAGTGCGCCGGCTGCGGCGGCGTGCTCGCCTCCACCCACGGCATCGAGGTCGGGCACGTCTTCAAGCTGGGTACCTTCCTCAGCGAGAAGCTGGAGGCCGTCTTTATCGACGGGAAGGGGGAGACCCACCCCATCGTCATGGGCTGCTACGGCATCGGCATCGGCCGGTTGCTGGCGGCGGCCATCGAGCAGAACCACGACGCCAAGGGCATCATCTGGCCGGCGCCCATCGCGCCGTACCACGTGTACCTCTGCCCCCTGTACCGGGAGGGCAGTAAAGCAGACGAAGTTGCCGAAAAGCTCTACGACGAGCTGGTCACGGCGGGGCTGGAGGTGCTCTTCGATGACCGCCAGGAGTCGCCCGGGGTCAAGTTCAATGATGCCGACCTCCTGGGGATACCGTTCAGGGTTACCGTCAGCCCCCGCACCCTGGAGAAAGACAGCGTGGAGTTGAAGCGGCGCTCGGAAAAAGAGTCGGCGCTGGTGCCGCTGGCGGAGATTACCGCCCGGCTCAAGGATATCATCGCCGCGGAAACTTCCGTCCGACCTTAACCCGGCTTGACGGCGTGCACCTTGATGCTCAGCACCGTGTTGGCCAGGTCGTTGATTTTTTCCGGCGTCAGGTCCAGCGTCTTGGCAATCGCCACCGCCGTGGGGTCGTTGGCCAGGCAGTCGATGGGAAAGACCGTCTCGTCGATGATGTCGATGTCCCGGAACCCGGCGGCCGCCACCGCCTCTAAATAATCGGGTTTGAGCAGCGCCCCGGAGATACAGCCGACGTAAGCCGCCACGGAGCTCCGGATAAAATCGGGCAGCTCTTTGGTCAGGACGATATCGGAAACCATGAGCCGCCCCCCCGGCTTCAAGACCCGGAACGCCTCTTTAAACACCTTTTTCTTGTCCGGCGCCAGGTTGATGACGCAGTTGGAGATGATGACGTCCACGGAGCTATCGGCGGCGGGCAGGTTCTCTATCTCCCCCAGCCGGAACTCCACGTTCTCGTAGCCGCCCGCGGCGGCGTTTCGCCGGGCCTTTTCAATAATCTCCGGCGTCATGTCCAAGCCGATGACTTTTCCCTTTTTCCCCACCTTGTCCGCCGCCAGGAAGCAGTCAAACCCCGCCCCGGAGCCCAGGTCGAGGACGGTCTCGCCCTCTTTCAGTGAGGCCAGCGCCACCGGGTTGCCGCACCCGAGGCCCAGGTTGGCCCCCTCCGGGACCGAGGCTATTTCGGCATCGGTGTAGCCGACGCTCTTGCTGATACTCTCCGCCAAATCGGTGCCGCCGCAGCAGGAGCTCCGGGGACCGCAGCAGGAACTGCCCTGCGTGGCGATTCTGGCGTAGTTTTCCCTTACCGACTTCTTGATATCCGTCTCTTTCATTATTCCCCTCTCTTATTTCGTCTGTAATACCTCAGCCATCACCGGCCCGAGCAGGTCTTTAACCATGCCGGCGAACTCTTCCACCTTGACCAGGGTGAGACAGCAGGTCTTCCCGTCCTTTTGCATGCTTATCAGCGCCAGCTTATCGCCGGGGCGGATACCGGCCTTGTCCCTCATTTCCTTGGGCAGCACCATCTGGCCGCGCTCGTCGATGCTGACCACGGCCTCTACCTTGCAGCCGCCCAGCCTGTCCCCGATGGGGGAGCAGCAGGACCCTTCCGTTTCCTTCTGGTTCATACCGACCTCCTCCGTGACGAATATCTGAAAACGATATAAAATCAGATAAATCAGAATATACTGACATTTTACGGATAAAAATGGGGATTGTCAAGGGCTGCGGGGGGATTATTTCCCGGAACAAACGGAAACAAACGGAAGCTTCGTGAGAAAATATTGACTTCTAAAAAAAATCGGATATATAATGATGGTAATTTTTCAATTCAGGTTCAGGCGGAAAAATGGTTTTATCCATATACGGTATCGGCCTGAACCACGCCAAAGTTAAAGCGAAGGGGGGTGGAATTATCGATAAAATATCATCAGAGAAAATCTGGTTGTAGATATCCCATAATTTTTAAGGAGGAACAGCTTGAAGAAAATAGTCTTTATTGCAATTGCGATCATACTGACCATCGGCATCGTTTTCACCAGTTGTGCTAAGTCGGCACCCGGCGGAAAAACGGAAATCCTGTTTGGTGCCGTCAATTCACTGACCGGCGCCAACGTTCAGACGGGCGCTGACCAGAAGTGGACCTTCGAGAAAGCCGTCGCTGATATCAATGCCAAGGGCGGCATCTTTGTCAAGGACCTCAACGCCACACTCCCGGTTAAGCTCATCTTCGAAGATGACCAGAGCACGCCGGACGGCGCCGCCGCCGCCATGGAAAAACTCATCAAGGTGCACAAAGTGGACCTGGTGCTCAGTTCCAACAACGATAAGCTGAACAACGCGGCCGCCACCGTCGCCGATAAATACAAGATGTACTACGCCGGGGGCGGCGGCTGGTGGGGCGACGATTTCTTAGCCCAGGGTTTCCAGTACTCTTCGGACATGTTCTTCACCGCGGCCGGCGCGGCCGAGGTCCCCTTCCAGGTCTGGGATTTGCAGCCTGCGGACCAGCGACCGAAGCGGATCGCCATCATGGTGATGAACATCCCGGATGGCGCCATCTTTGGCCAGGGCGTCCAGGCCGCGGCCGAGAAGCACGGCTACGAAGTCGTCGACCTTGATGCCTATACCATGGGCTCGAAGGACTTCTCCTCGTCTATCCTGAAGATGAAGTCCGCCAACGCCGACTCCCTGCTATGGTTGGGCACCCCTCCCGATAGCATCACCCTGATACGCCAGATGAAGGTGCAGAATTTCAACCTGAAGTATACCCATGGCTGGATGGGGTTCTGGCCTACCGAGTATGCAGAAGCCCTCGGGGCTGACGCCGATTACACCGTCCATGACGGGTTCTGGGCGGCATCCCTGGGCTACCCGGGGAGTAAAGAACTCGACGAGGCTTACCGGGCCACCCATAACGGCCAGGACTCCGTCTCCATCGGCATGTACTATGCCATCGTCCAGGTCCTCGCCCAGGCCGTCGAGAACGCCGGCTCCATCGACTCGACCAAGGTCAGGGACGCTACCTGGAACCACACTTTCAAAGGGACCACCATGGGCGATGTCACCTACAACGATAAAGGCTTCTGCGAGACCCCGAGCCTGGCTCTCCAGTGGATGGAGGGCAAGAGGATGCCGGTCTGGCCCACGGGCGTGAGTGATTACAAGCTCCAGTGGACACCGGCCTGGAATGCCAGATAGTTCCAACTAGTTAGACTTGACCCTGATGGACCAGGAAGATTTAACCCCGGCTATAATTCACCGGGGTTAAATTTTTTCCCGTCCGGGTATGATTTACCGGGCTGATGTGCCGGTTACCTTCTTATCCAGGAGGATACCCTGTCTTTGAGCCCCATCAGGCCGTTGGGCGCAAAATTCATTACCAGGATAATAAGAGCCCCGGTAAGTATGGGGTGTGTCTGCTTCAGGTAGATGCTGCCGAAGGCGAAGAGCGCCCCCACGAAGAAAGCCCCCGGGATGGGACCGATTATCGTGCCGTACCCGCCCAGGACGCAGATAAGGATAGGGTAGATAATCCAGTTAAGGCTCATCACGGAGTAAGGGTCTATAGCAAAGAGGTAATAGGAGTAGAGGCTGCCGGCTATCCCCGCCAGGAAAGCCGAAAGGGCAAAGGAGATGATTTTATACCTCAGGAGATTGACTCCGTGTGAGGACGCCGATGTCTCGTCCTCCCGGATGGCCCTCAGGGCCAGGCCCATGCGCGACCGGGTGATGAAATATACCAGGAAAGTGGCGAAGAGAGCCAGCGCCAAACCCACCCAGTAGTAAGGCTTCATGGATGTATAGACGCTGGAAGGGACTTGCAGGCCGCCGGCCCCGTTGGTAATAGCACCGCCCTGTAAAATCAGCACGGTGATAATCTGGCCGGCCCCCAGCGTGCCGAAGGCAAAGTAGTCCCCCCGGAGCCGGGACAGCAGCGGCAGGCCGATGATGACGGCCACGATGACGGGTACGAGGCCGCTTAAAATCATGACCACCGGGTCGAAGTAGTAGCCGGTGTGGGTCAAATCGCGGGACCAGATAATTAAAGTAGTGTAAGCCCCCAGCCCGAAGAAGGCATGCCCGCCCAGGCTTATCTGCCCGGTATATCCGGCTACCAGGTTCCATCCCTGGGCGGTGATGATGAAGATAAAGACCATGAACAGGTAATAGCCGGCGTAGGACATATCAACATCTACGTAAAATGGCACGGCGGCGAAAGCGATTATCACCACCGCGATAATAATCTTCTTCAAATGTTTTATTAACAGGGGCTGTGGACCCCTCACGACGCCTGCCGTCGCCGGCGCCTTGGGGAGATTTTTCGGGACTATTTCCGGCCTCGATTGCTCCGCCCGGATGGCCCCCCGGGAGCCGAAGAGGCCCTGGGGCATCAACGCCAGCACCAGTAAAAATACCCCGAAGGATATCGCCTCGGTCCATCCGGAGCCAATGTAATATGAAGCCGCGCTCTCGATGACCCCCAGCGTGATGCCGCCCAGCAGTGCCCCCCAGACGTTGCCCAGACCCCCTAAGGTTATCGCAATCAGGGCCTTGAGGGAGAAAGTAAAACCGTAAATAGGGTCGAAGGAATAGACTGTGGCAATGCCGACCCCGGCCACCCCCGCCATGGCAAGGCCCAGGGCCAGGGCCGCCGCGTTGACCCAGTTGGGGTCGACACCTATCAGGGTGGTCGCCACCATGTCCTCGGAGGCCGCCCTCACCGCCGTCCCGGTTCTCGTCCTTTTCAGGAACAGGAAGACGACGACGGTCGCCGCGATAGCCAGCACCAGGGCCATCAGCTTGGTAAACTGTATCGATATTTCGAACGGATTGAGTACCCAGCCCGTGTAGGCCGTCACGATGGCCCGGGGTTCCGCCTTCCAGAAGACCAGCATGATATTTTCCATGAGGTACATCAGCCCCACCGCGATGAGCAGGGAGACGTTGCGGTCTTCCAGGGCGGCCGAGCCCTTGAATATTCCGTAGTAAAAACCCATGCCGAGCAATGCCGCTAATGGCAAGATAATAAGCAGAGATAAGTATGGGTCGATGCCCGCCAGGGTTAATAACCAGTAACAGATATAAGAAAAAAAGACGATGACGGTCCCCTGGGCCAGGAAGATGATGCGCATGGTGCCGTAGATAAGGCTGAGCCCCACGGCGGCGATGCCGTACATCGCCCCGAAGAGGATGCCGTTGGCCAGGATTTGCCCGATGAGCGTCATGTCCATTATGGTTTCTTCTTCCGGCGCTCCCCGATGTAGGCCTTGCGTATTTCCTCGTCGGCCAGGAGCTCCTGCCCCTGGCCGCTCATGACGATCTTGCCGATTTTGAGCACGAAGCCCTGGTGGGCGATTTTGAGGGTCTGGTTGATGTTCTGCTCGATGAGCAGGATGGTGGCCTTCTGCTCGTTGAGGGCGCTGATAAGCTCGAATATCGTTTTCACCAGGATGGGGCTAAGTCCGAGGGAGGGTTCGTCCATCATGATAAGCTTGGGCTGGGCCATAAGGGCGCGGCCGATGGCCAGCATCTGCTGTTCGCCGCCGCTGAGGGTGCCCGCCTTCTGGTGCTTGCGGTTTTCCAGGATGGGGAAGAGGTGGTAGACGCGGGCCAGGGAATCGTCGAAGTGGGCGCGGGCGCGGCGGATGTAGGCGCCGAGCTTGAGGTTTTCCAGGACGGTGAGGTTGGCGAAGAGGCGGCGGCCCTCCGGGACGTGGATGATGCCGCGGTCGACGATGTCCTGGGGTTTGAGGTGGTGGATGGGCTCTCCCTGGAAGATAATCTCCCCGGAGCGTGGCTGGAGCAGTCCGGAGATGGTCTTGAGCAGGGTGGACTTACCGGCGCCGTTAGCGCCGACCAGGGCGACGATGGCGCCTTCCTCCACCTGGAGGGACACCTCGCGGAGGACTTGGAAGTCGCCGTACCAGACGTCTAAATCTTTAACTTCAAGCAATGGGTTCGCCAAGGTAAGCCTCGATTACTTTAGGGTCGTTAGCGATATCGTCCGGCTTGCCGTCGGCGATTTTCACGCCGTAGTCCAGCACGATAACGCGGTCGCAGAAGTCGAGTATGGCATCCACCCTGTGTTCGATCCACATGATGGAGAACTTTCTTTCGTCGCGGGCCCTTTGGATGACCTCCAGCAGGTGGTGGACCTCGACGGGGGTCAGGCCGGCCATCGGCTCGTCCAGCAGGGCCAGGGCCGGCAGGGAAGCCAGTGCCATGGCAATTTCCAGCAGCCTTCGGTGGGAGAGGGTGAGGTGGGAGGCCAGGACATCCTTCTGGTCGGCCAGCTCGACGATTTCCAGGGTATCCATGGCCCTTTTCAGGGCCCCCGCGCTGTCCTTTACCTTGCCGTAGACGGCGGCCACCATGGCGTTTTCCAGGACGGTCATCTTGAGGAAGGCCTTGACGAGCTGGTAGGTGCGGGCGATGCCGGCGTGGCATATCTTGTGGGGTGCCATGCCGGTGGTGTTCTTGCCCATGAAGTAGATATGGCCGCTGTCCGGCTTGTAAATCGAGGTAATGACGTTGAAGACGGTCGATTTACCGGCGCCGTTGGGGCCGATGAGGCCCAGTATCTCGTCGTGGTTGACCTGCATATCGAGGTCGACCAGGACCTCCAGGCCCCCGAAGGTCTTGCAGACCTTGTCCAGACGTAAAACGGCGTTTTCTTTACCCATCTTTGAGCCGGTTTCCACTATAACCGTGAGGGTGCTTCACAAAGGTATTTCGTACCGCCGGTGGATAACTGTCAAGACCCGGTTAGGTTGCTGAAAAACTCGCACTTCCCGAAATAAAAAAACCGGTTCATGCGACCGTTTATGGCGCAGATTATAGCCTATTAAATTTGTGATGTCAAGTTAATTTACAGCGGGTGTTGATATTACCTGTCAGCAGGTCTTTTCAGGCGGAAAACCACTCCCGGAGTTCAATGGAAAGCCCATCCGGCCCCGCTATTTCCGCCCGCTTGGAATCGGCCAGGGCCATCGGCGGGACGGTAATTTTTACGCCCTTGCCCTGGAGAAAATCGATGGCCTTGTCCATGTCCTCAACCTCGATGGCGATTCTTTTATAGCTGACCTGCCACGGTTCCGCGGACGGCGGCGCGGGATGGTCAGCGTCGATAATTTCTATCACCGTGTCATTGAGCTCCACGAAGATAACCCCTTTCATGGGGGGATGGTCTATCTTTATATGTTCCTTGAGGCGGAAACCCATAATATCGGTGAAAAACCGGGTACACTCCTCGGCGTCACTCGGGATGATTTCCACGTGGTCAATCCTTTTGAACATGCCCTTACCTCCTCGATATTGATAAAAGAAATGCTGTGAAGCGGTGGTTTCACGCGAGAGCCAGCGTGGGCCGGAACACGGCGCACTGCCGGCAAATCTTTATTTTCTCTTTCCAGCCCGGCTGCACCTGGCCCTGGCAGCGGGTGCCGTTGATAAACCAGCAGAAACGCCCGGCGTTGAATTCCCAGGCCGTGCAGTCTTTCCGCCAGTCATCAGGGCAACCTTTTATCTCCCAGCAGGGCCGGCCGCCATCCCGGCCGGACCGCTTTAAAGACAGGAGGAAGAGCAGCTGCCGCTCCGCGCTGACGGAGATGCTCCGCCAACCCTGCTCGAAGCTCTGAATGGACTTGGGGGAAACGCAGATGAGCCTGGCTAGCTGCCGCTGGCTCTGGCCCAGGTAGCGACGTATCCGGCTGAACTCGCTCTTTTCCATCCGATACCGGTCCCGGTTGATATCTAATGATACCACAACGTGGCGAATGCCTCAAAGAAACGGACCGAGCCTTTTATTTCATGCCACGGTGTGGTATATTATTACCAGCCCCCTGGCCGTAGCTGCGGTTTTTCGCGTCAACTGGCGCGTGGACGGTCAACAAATCGTTTAAAGGCAGGGTGGTGACATGACGGGAGAAATATGTGCTATAATAGGCCGAAAGCCCGTCCGGAAGTTCAAAAATATACTCTTCTTTCGGTCATTAATCACCTGTGGCAGGTAACTGATGAGCTTTTATAGGAAAGAAGAACCCGGTGAGGGGCCGGCCGGCGAGCCGGTAAGCCGCAAACGGTTCCTCGTCTATCTGGTCGGGGGTATCAGCGGCGTTATCGCGGCGACGGTGGCCACCCCGCTGGTCGGCTATTTTCTTTCCCCGCTGTGGCGGAAGCACCCGCCCATCTTCACCCCCATCGCCCGCGCCGACGAGATTCCCATCGGGGAGCCGACCTTCATCACATACGAGCAGAGGGTCCGAGATGGCTGGTACATCAGCACCCTGAGCAAGGGCGCCTGGATAGTCAATAAGAACAATGGTGAGTTCATCGTTTACGACCCCCGTTGCACCCACCTGAACTGTCCCTACTACTGGGACAAGGACAAGGGGATGTTCCATTGCCCCTGCCATGACGGCAAGTTTGATATCGACGGTAATGTCATCGGCGGGCCGCCGCCGCGGCCGCTGGACCGGCTGGAGTTTACCATTGAAAAAGGCAGCATCCTGGTGAGCGGACAGACCGTCGGGGAGGGGGCGTAATCATGGCCAAGCCCGAGACCGGCTGGCTGGACGAGAGATTAGGCTCGAAGCAGCTCCTCGGTTCCTTCCTCTACCGCAAGGTCCCCAAGGGGGTCGGCTGGTGGCAGACGATGGGCAGCGCCACCCTGGTGGCCTTTATCCTGCTCCTCTTTACCGGGGCCTTTTTGATGTTCAACTATTCCCCCTCGCCGGACCATGCCTATGACAGCATCCAGTATATCACCAACGTGGTGCAGTTCGGCGGGCTTATCCGCAGCATCCATTTCTGGTCGTCCAGCGCCATGGTGGTCCTAATCGGCCTGCACGGCCTGCGCACCTTTTTCATGGCGGCCTATAAGTACCCCCGGGAGGTGACCTGGGTCATCGGGACGCTGCTGTTCCTGCTGGTGATGGGTTCCTCCTTCACCGGCTACCTGCTCCCCTGGGACCAGAAGGCCTACTGGGCCACCAACGTGGGTACCGGCATCGCCGGGCAGGCGCCGCTGCTCGGGCCGTGGATACAGGAAATCCTGATTGGCGGCGCCACCATCGGCGCGCAGACGCTGACCCGTTTCTTCACCCTGCACGTGGCCATTATCCCGCCGCTGATTATTCTCCTCATCGGGATTCACATCTTCATGGTCGTCCGGCAGGGGATTTCAGCGCCGCCGAAGAAGTAGTTATCACCGAAATATTAGTTGATGGAGCGAAATGAGACCGCGTCCTCCGGCCAAGACTAAAAAGGAAATCTACGAAGAAGAGTACAACGCCAGCAAGAAGGGCGGCGAGACCTTCTTCCCGGACACGCTATCGCGTGATGCCATCGTGGCCCTGATTGTCGTGGCGGCGATTTTTGTCCTGGCGGTGGTCCTCCCCGCTCACAGCGAGCCCCCCGCCGACCCCACCAGCACCACCTATAACCCCCGCCCGGATTGGTATTTCCTCTTCTTTTTCCAGTTCCTCAAGCTGTTCCCCGGCTACCTCGAGCCGGTGGCGGCGGTCATCATCCCGACGATTGCCATACTGGTGCTGGTGTTGATTCCCTTCTTAGACCGCCGGCTGGAGCGGCGCTATTCCCGGAGGAAACCGATGCTCGCCGCGGGGATACTGGTGGTGCTGCTGCTGGGGGCCATGGAGGTGGGCGGAGCCCTTTCCGCGCCGTCCCGCCCGGCCGGCGAGGAGAGCCATATGGTGCAGGCAGGCCGCGAGGTCTACCGCGAGGTAAACTGCTCCTACTGCCACGGCGTCGGCGGGGTGGGCGGCGCCGTGGGCCCCGACCTCTCCAATATCGGCGGAGAGCTTACCGAGGAGCAGCTGACCGTTTACCTGAAGAACCCGAACGCGATGGTGCCGGATACGCTGCACCCCAAGCTCCTCTTTACCGATGAAGAGCTCCAATCCCTGGTGGCCTACCTGCTGACGCTGGGCGCGCCGGTCAGCTATACCGCCCAGGCGCCGGTACTGTTCCAGCAGAACTGCTCCAGCTGTCACATGATAAGCGGCCAGGGCGGCACGCTCGGTCCCGACCTGACGACGGTTGGCGACCGCCGTTCCGTCAACTTCCTGGAGTCGTTCACGTCCGACCCCAAGTCCGTTTTCGCCGGGAGCACCATGCCGGCTTTTAAAGACATCATAACCTCGGAACAGATTAAAGATATCGCCGCCTACCTGGCCAACCAGAAGGGTGGAGCGCCGCCGCCGCCCCCGCCCCCACCGGGTATGACCTCGCCCCCCGGTGTACCCCATGAGGTCGAGGGCCGCGAGAACTGCCAGGCCTGCCACGAGACCGGTGTCGGGAGGGCTCCGCGCATCCCGAACGACCATACCGGACGCACCAACGAAATGTGCTTGAGCTGTCATGAAGTCGAGAAGTAAGCTGTTACGGTAGAGCTGCGGGGCCAGGCTTCATGCTGCTCTTCAAATCATCAAGTTGACAGGAGGTCAAATCATGTCGAGAGTGTTGATTGCCTACGCCAGTATGAGCGGCCACACGGAGCAGATGGCCCAGTATATCGCCGAGGGTGTGCGTATCAGCGGCTGCGAGGCCGTGGTCAAGAACATCTCCAAGATTAAGGAAGCCGCCGAGCTGGAAGGGTTCGACGGGTATATCTTCGGCTCGCCGACCTACTACCGGGACATTGCGGGCAACATGAAGACGTTCCTCTTTTTGGGTAAGAAGGTCAACCTGGAAGGGAAGCTGGCCGGCGCATTCGGCACCAACACGCACGACGGCGGCGCGCCGGCCATGGTCCTGGAGACGATGGAACATATCTTCAAGATGGAGCCGTTCTCCCTCGGCTGCTTCGACCTCAAGGAAGCGGCCCTGGGTACCCGGGAAGGCCTGCGGTCCTGCCAGGACTACGGCCGGGTCTTCGGGGAGAAGCTCGGTAAGTAATCAGGGTCATTGTCCCCGTCTTAACCAAGCACGTGCAGCAGGAAGGGGATAACCACCAGGCTGGCCAGCGTCGTCAGGAAGACCACGCTGGAGACCAGCTCCGCCTCGTTATCGTATTTGGTGGCCAGCATCGCCGTGGCCGCGGCCGCCGGCATGGCCGAGTCCAGGATAACCACCGACCGGAAGACGCCGGTGATATTGAAGGCGCCGACCACCAGCCGGCCGATTCCCAGCCCCACCCCGATGCGTAAAAAAGAAGCCAGCAGCGTCGTCGGGAACGATGTCATCTTCACCCGGGACAGGTTGTGCCCCAGCGTTATCAGCACCAGCGGTATCGCCATCAGGCCGATGAAGTGGAGCGTGTTATAGGCCAGGTCCGGCACCTTCACTCCCAGAAAGGTCAGCAGCAGCCCCAGCACGGATGCGTAGACCACCGGCTGCTTGAAGACCTCTTTCAGGTTGTCCCGCGACCGCTTTCCCGCCATGACATAGACGCCGTAGGTGTATATCGTCAGGAGATTGGGGATATAGAACAGCGTGGCCGCCGCCAGCCCCTCCGCCCCGTAAGCCAAGTAGATGATGGGGAAGGGGATGTTGACCGTGTTCATTACCGCGATGGAGACGAGGAGGCCGGAGTGCGCCTGCCGGAGGGCCTTGAAGACCAGCCAGGCTATCAGCAGGCCGCCGAACATGATGATGAAAGAAGCCGCCCATATCTTGGCGGCCTCCAGCAGGACGATTTCCTTGTTGACCAGAGAGGTCAAGACCAGGGCCGGAATGCCCACGTAAAGGCTGATGTCCACGATGGGGGCGATGCTGAGACGGGTGAACTTCCCGAGCAGGTAGCCGATGAAGATGACGATGAAGGTGGGCAGGACGACATCGATGATGTTAGGCATTTCAGTCTAAATAATACAAAATCAGGCGCCCTCCGGTCTATCCTCCGGCTTTCCGGCTACTTCCTTAGTCGCTTCAGCTTCTTGACGACCGACTTGAAGAACAGCTTGACCCCGAGGCGGACCAGGGCCCGGTTCCGCACCTTGTTGGCCGTCTCGTAGGCGCGGGTCAGGTAGGCTTTCAGCTCGTCGTGGGTCATCTCCCTGGAGAAATAGTTATCGAAAGACTTCAGCCCCACCTTGCGCCAGTCGATATTTTTTTGCTCCTCCTCGCTCATGGCGTCGTAGAGGGGCGTGCCGGGTAGCGGGATATAGCTGTTGATGTCGAAGAGGTCCGTCTTGATGCTTTTCATGGTCTCCAGCGTCTCCTCGACGTCCTCCTTGCTCTCGCCGGGGAGGCCCAGCATGATGGCGGTGGCCGAGGGGATGCCGCTCTGGTAAATCATGCGGCTGACCCTGATATTCTGCGCCACGGTGGTCTTCTTATCGATGGACTTGAGGACCCTGTCCGAGCCGGACTCGAAGCCCAGGTACATCCCGCCGCAGTTAGACTTTTTCATCAGGCGCAGTATCTCCTCGTCGAGGTTATCGTACCGCGCGGTGCACCGCCACTCGATATCCAGCTTCTGGTCGATGACGGCATTACAGAAAGCCTGCAGGTACTTGCGGTCGTAGGTAAACGTGCCGTCGAAGAACTCGATGTTGTTGACCTTGTAGTGGCTGTCGAGGTGCTTCATCTCGGCGATGACGTTCTCCACGCTGCGGCGGCGCACCCGGCCGCCCCAAAGCCGGCGGTCGGCGCAGAAGGTGCAGACATAGGGACAGCCGCGGGTGGAGGACATGCTGTGCGCCCGGTAGCGGTCGTAGTCGCCGTTGATGACCAGGTCTCGCGCCGGAAAGGGCAGCCCGTCCAAATCGGCGATGAGCCCGGGCGCGGGGGTGCTGCGCACCTGCCCGCCAGCGTCCCGGTAGTTTATACCGGGTACGCTCTCCCAGTCCGGGCTGGCTTTCCCTATTTCCCTGACGAGGGCCAGCAGGGGAATCTCCCCCTCGCCCCGCAGCACGAAGTCGACATCCGGGTTGGCCATCACCTCGTCCGGGCAGAAGGAGGGGTGAAAAGAGCCGAGGATAATTTTCGTGGCGGGGTCGGCCTCCCGGACGGCGCGGGCAATCCGCTCGACGGCGTACCTGGACGGCGAAAGGTAGGCGATGCCCACCGCCGCCGGCTTCGTCTGCCGGACGGTATCGGCAATCCGTTTCCAGATGGGGTGGTCCTTATCATCGACAATCGTCTGGTAGTCGTGCTGTCCCGCGGCGTACTTTTTCACGTTCATGGCCAGGTACTTGTTGCCGCAGGAAAGGTCCGTGAGGAGGTCGCCGGTGACCACCGCGGCAGATACACCGTTATCGCGGAGGTAGGCCGCCAGGCTGGTCAGTCCCAGGTTATAGGCGGCATCGGTCGGCATTCCCTTGAGGCTCCGGTAGGGCGGGTCAATCAGCAATACGTCCATTTTATCCTCTCCTTGTCCCGGCGTCCTCCGGTCAGTCCATCACCGGGCCCATGAGCGGCAGGTAGGG
>JBDRFW010000124.1:0-7852 GCA_043818415.1 Chloroflexota bacterium
AGCCTGTTGTCTGGAAACCGGCTGACATTGGTATTGAGCCGACGAAGACCGGCGCCGCGGGCCGGCGCGCCAAGCTTGCCAAGCTGTTCCAGCCGGTCCGTGAGGGCAAATGCGAAGTCATGGAAGGTGAGACGCCGGAAGAAGCGGGCACTAAGCTGGCCGTCAAGCTCAGGGAAGCCAAACTGCTATAGACGTATGCTGCGGAGGGCGAATGATGGCTGATTATAAAGGTGTTATGGTCTATGCGGAGAGCGCCGATGGCAAGCTCGCGTCAATAGCCACGGAGATGCTGGGGTGCGGACGGAAGCTGGCCGCCAGTATCGGCCAGGAACTCAGTGCGGTGGTGGTGGGTGGTGGCGTGGCCGCCGTAGCCCCGGAAGCAATCGCCTTTGGCGCGGACAAAGTCTATGTCGTTGAAGACACACTGCTTAAGGACTATAGTACCGACGGCTATGTTAGCGTTATGGAGAAGGTGGTCAAGCAGGTCAGCCCCCAGGTCCTGCTTATCGGGCAGACCACGGTCGGCCGTGACCTGGCGCCGCGGCTGGCCTTCCGGCTGGGGACGATGGCGGTCATGGACTGTATTGACCTGGCGATAGACCCGGCGACCAAGCGTCTGCTGCAGACCAAGCCGGTTTATGGGGGGAACGCCCGTGCCGTCTATACCAGCGATTTCGACCCCCAGATAGCCACAGTGAGGGCGAAGGCGATGGCCGCTCAGGAGCGTGACGGCTCAAGGAAAGGTGAGGTAGTCAATATTCAGGCCGGACTGGAGTATTCGGCCATCCGGAGCAAGGTGCTGGAGAGGGTCAAGCAAGAGGTAGCTGGCGTGAGGCTCGAGGATGCCCAGGTGATTGTCAGCGGTGGCAGGGGGATTGGTGGGCCGGATGGCTTCAAGCAGTTGGAAGATCTGGCCAAGGCGCTCAAGGGCGCGGTAGGTGCCAGCCGGCCGCCCTGTGATAACGGCTGGGTGCCGGACACCGCGCAGATAGGCCTCACCGGCAAGATTATCGCCCCGGAGCTTTATATCGCCGTGGCCATTTCCGGCTCCAGCCAGCACCTTAGCGGCTGCTCCGGCGCCAAGACCATCGTGGCCATTAACAAGGACCCGGAGGCTAATATCTTCCGGCAGGCTCGTTTCGGCGTCGTGGGCGACTGGAAGAAGGTGCTGCCGGCCTTTACGGCCAGGGTCAAAGAGCTGATGGCCGGGTAGGGCCAGCCTTGATGGGTAAAAGTGATTTTGCTATAATTAGGTATTTGTTATAATTTAAAACCGGTAAAACGTAACTACGAGGTGGTATTGTGATGAAAATGTTGCGAATTCTTTCCAGCCTTGTTCTCCTGCTGGTGGCCCTGGCGGCTATCTGCCTGCCCGGTATCGCCCTGGCACAGGACGAGGAAACACCGAAGATTCAGGAGAAAATAAAAGTCAGCCCGCTCTATCCCAGGGTGGAGTCCATCGCCGGGGGCGACTTCGTGTTTAACGTGGAGTTCGCCTATATCGGTGCAGAGCCCAAGGCGTTCGATATACGCTTCAGCCCGCCCCCTGGCTGGGATGTCTATATGACCCCGCGCTACGAGAAGGACAAGAAGATTTCCTCCGTTACCCTGAAACCGACGTTCGCTGCGGGAGAAGAGTTCCTGGTGACCGCCACGGCACCGTTCTGGCCGCTGCCAGACCCCGGCGAGTACCGGATAGGAATCGAGGCTATCTCTGAGACGATCAGCGGTAATACTAACGTCACGGCCGAAGTTACCGCCAAATACTACCTGCAGACGACCTCGGCCAACGAACGCTTGAACACCACGGCCGGCGCCGGCAAGGATAACGTTTACTCCATCGTGGTCACCAACTTAAGCACCGCCCCGGTCGATAACATCCAGTTTTCCTCCAAGAAACCGGACGGCTGGTCCATTAAGTTCACACCCGATAAGATAGATATCATGGATGCCCTGGACCAACAGACCGTTGACGTTACCATCGCCCCGCCGCCCAAGGCCGTGGCGGGGGACTATAATATCACCATCCAGGCGTCCGGGAAACAGATAACCGCCAGCGAGATGAACGTCCGGGTGACCGTGGAGACGGCCACCATCTGGGGATGGGTCGGGGTGGCTATCATCGTGGTGGTGGTGGCTGCATTGATCGTAATCTTTATGAGGTTCAGTCGGCGATAGCCTATGTCTGATAAATTAGCCATTGAAACCAGGGACCTGACCAAGAACTACGACAGCACTACGGTGGTCGACCACCTTAACTTCTTCGTCAGGGAAAACGAAGTCTTCGGACTGCTGGGGCCGAACGGCGCCGGTAAGACGACCACCATCCTCATGTTGTTGGGGCTGACCGAACCGGCCTCCGGCACGGTCAGGGTGTTCGACTACAATCCCACCCGTGAGCCCCTCCAGGTCAAACGCATCGTCGGATACCTCCCCGAGGAGGTCGGGTTTTACGAAAACCTCACCGCCCGGGAGAACCTGAGGTTCATCGCCGACCTGAATAAAATCCCACCGGCGGAGACCGAGCGCCGCATCGATAACGTCCTGGAGATGGTGGGCCTTACCGGGAACCGGGACATGATTACCGCCAAGTACTCCCGGGGCATGAGGCAGCGCCTCGGCATCGCTGACGTGCTCATCAAGGAGCCGAAGCTGGTTATCCTCGATGAGCCCACCTCCGGCCTCGACCCCACCGGTATCAACCACCTGCTGGATATCATCGCCAATTTGCCCAAGATGGGGACCACCGTGCTGCTGTCCTCCCACCAGCTTTACCAGGTGCAGCGGGTCTGCCACAGCGTCGTGATACTTTCCAAGGGCAAGCTGGTTATCGAAGGTTCCATCGCCGAGCTCGGCCGGGAGGCCCTGGCCGGCGGCCGCTATATTATCGAGGTCGAGACGGAGCAGCCCCGGCCGGAGCTGGTGGGTATCCTGGAAAAGATAAAGGGCGTGGACAAGGTGGAGATAAAGGACAACACCCTGACTATCAGCACCGGCTCTGACCTGAGGTCGCGGATAGCCAAGGCGGTGGTGGACAGCGATGCCCTGCTGGTGCAGATGAAGGTCCAGGAGTTCTCCCTCGACGATATCTACATGAAGTATTTTAAAGAGAGTTAGGTTGACATAATGATAGCAATAGTGCGCAAAGAGCTGGCCGACTACTTTACCAGCATCAGGTTTTTCGTGTTGTTTCTGCTGGTGCTGGCCACCAGCGGCTACGGGCTGTTTGCCGCTTATAATGGCATACGGCAGGCGCTCCTGGAAAGCGGGGCCGTGACCGGGTCCGGCTTCGTTTTCGTGGCGCTTTTCACCTCCGGGCAGGGGATATTCAACCTGATATTTTTTCTGACCATCCTGGTACCGATTGTCGGCATCGCCCTGGGTTTTGACGCCATCAACAGCGAGCGCTCCAACGGGACGCTGAGCCGCCTACTCTCCCAGCCCGTCTACCGTGACAGCGTTATTAACGGCAAGTTCCTGGCGGGCATCATTACGCTGACCATCATGATAACCACCACCCTGCTGCTGGTCTCCGGGTACGGGATGCGCATGATCGGCGTGCCGCCCAACGCCGAGGAAATCATCCGGATATTTCTCTTCCTGGTGCTTAACATCATCTACGGGGCCTTCTGGATGGGGCTGGCCATGCTCTTCTCCGTGGTCAGCCGGAAGGTATCGGTCTCACTGCTGATTACCATCGCGATATGGGTGATAATGTTTCTATGGACCTTGATGGGACCGGTGCTGGCTGCCACCCTGGCCCAGTCCACGGCAGGCCAGCTGACCCTGATACGTATCTCGCCTCTATACCTGTTTTCGGAAGCTACCACCGTGCTGCTGGTGCCGGCCTACCGGCTGGGATTCATGACGATGACCCAGGCCGAGATGTCTTACGTGATACCCAACCCGCTTGGCCTGGGGCAGAGCATGATTACCATCTGGCCGCACCTGGCCATACTGGTGAGCCTGAGCGTTATCTGCTTCGCCTTGAGCTACGTGCTCTTCATGAGGCAGGAAATCAGGGCCTCCTAAAGCCAGCGGCGCCCCAACCGTGTTAGAGCGCCGCTAATTCACCACCGCCAGCGTTATTCCGTTACTCTTTGGCCGCCTGACGCTGCGCTACTATTTTCTGCGTAATCTGCGCCGGCACCTCTTCGTAGTGGTCGAACTCCATCTTGTACGTGGCCCGGCCCTGGGTCATGGACTTCAGGTCGATGGCGTAGCGCTGGATCTCGGCCAGCGGCACCTGCGCCTCGATTGTATTGCGGTCACCCTCGGGGTTCATCCCCAGCACGCGGGCCCGCTTGGTGTTGAGGTCGCCGATGATATCGCCGGTGAGGTCGCCGGGTACGCTGACACTCAAGTTCATAATAGGCTCAAGCAGGATGGGGTGACCATCGATGATTCCCTTTTTAAAGGCCTGCGCCCCGGCTATCTTGAAACATATTTCCGAGGAATCGACCGGGTGGAAGCTGCCGTCGTAGAGGGTCGTCTTCACACCGACCACCGGGTAGCCGGCCAGGCCGCCTTCATGGTAGGCCTCGTGGACGCCTTTCTCCACGGCCGGGATGTAGTTCTTCGGTATGGACCCGCCGACTATCCTGTCGGCGAACTCGTTTTCACCGCGGTCCGGCAGCGGCTCCAGCTCCAGCAACACGTGCCCGTACTGGCCGTGCCCGCCCGACTGCTTTCTGTGCTTGTATTCGGCCTTGACCGGCGTGGTGATTGTCTCCCTGTAAGGCACCTTGGGTATGGCCAGCTCCACGTTCACCCCGAACTTGCGCTGGATCTTCTCCGCGGCCACCGAAAGGTGGGTATCGCCCATCCCGGAGAGGATGGTCTCGGCGGTGCCCAGCTCGCGGTGCACCTTCAGGGTGGGGTCTTCCTCGGTCAGGCGGGTGATGGATGACCCCATCTTATCGACATCCGTCTTGGTCTTGGGATAGACGGCTTCGTTGAAAGTAGGCTCGGGGAAGGTAATGGGCTCTATCTTGACCGGCTTGTCCTGGGCGCACAGCGTGTCTCCGGTGCCGGTCACGTTCAGCTTGGCCACCGCCCCGATATCCCCGGCGCCAACCTGAGATACCGGCTCCTGGGCCTTGCCCCGCAGCGTGAAAAGCTGCCCGAAGCGCTCGCTGGCGTTCTCACTGGAGTTCCAGACCTGGGAGTTGCTGTTGATAACACCACTGTAAACACGGAAATAGGTCAGCTTGCCGACGTAGGGGTCGGCGGTGGTCTTGAAGACCAGGGCGGCCAGCGGGCCGTCCGCGGTGGGGTCGGCCTCGCTACTGACCAGCTTCACCTTCTTATCTTTAGGCGTCGGCAGGTAATCGCAGATGGCGTCCATCAGGCGGTTAACGGCGATGTTCTTCAGCGCCGAACCGGCCAGCACCGGCACGATGCGACCCTCCAGAACGGCCCGGCGCAGGGTACGGGTAAGCTCTTCCGGGGTGATTTCCTCGCCGCCGAGGTACTTCTCGATGAGGGCATCGTCCACCTCGGCGACCGTCTCCACCAGCTTCTCGCGGTAGGAGTCCGCCTGGGCCTTCATATTCGCCGGTATATCCCCTTCCTTGGAGGGGTTACCGGTATAGGCCTTCATCGCCAGGAGGTCGATGACGCCCTCGAAGCCGGTATGGGCGCCGATGGCCAGCTGCAGCGCCAGGCACTTGTTGCCGAGTTTGGCCTTTATCTCGTCCATCCTTTTAAAAAAGTCGGCGTTCTCGCGGTCCATCTTGTTCACGAAGATGAGGCGGGGCAGCCCGGCCTCTTCGCAGTAGCCCCAGGTCTGCTCCGTGCCTACCTCCACGCCCGAGGCGCCGCAGACGACGATAACCGCCCCCTCGCTGACCCGTATCCCCGCCTTTACCTCCCCGACGAAGTCGGCGTAGCCCGGCACATCGATGATATTCAGCTTGTTCTCCCGCCACTCGGCGGGGAGCAGGGACAGGTTGATGCTGATTTTACGTTTTATCTCGTCAGGGTCATAGTCCGATGTCGACGAGCCGTCATCTACCTTGCCCAGCCGGCCGATGGCCCCGGCGGTGAAGAGCATGGCCTCCGCCAGGGATGTCTTGCCGGCGCCGCCGTGGGAAAGCAAAACGGTGTTGTGAATATTATCCAGTCCGTATTTTGGCATCAAAATCACCTGCTGCTAAAAGATTTCCGCCTACCATTATACCCGCAGTTAACCGAGCACGGCAAGCGGGAGAAGGGGGATGAGGGTCAGCGCAACAGCAGGGGCGTGACGAACGTCTCGATGACGGCGCCGGGGACGAGCAGCACCAGTGCCAGCAGCAGGTACTTCAGGTTCTTCCTGAGGTTTCCGAGCCAGTAGTCGCTCCCCCGGCCGGTGAAAATAGCTACCAGGGTAGTCACGCCGAAGCTGAGGGCGACCGCCTCGCCGATGATGAAGGCGGGGATTTCAAAGACACCGTGGGGCAGCAGGCCGCCCAGGAAGAACCAAACGGACTTTTGCTCGATTACTATCGGCGCGATGAAGGCGATGAGCGCGCTGTTGAACAGCAGGGCCAGCAGCGGCAGGAGACACAGCAGCGGGCTGAAAAGGAAGCTGATGAGGATGGCGGAGGCATTCTTCAAGAAAATGAACACCGCCGTGGAGGCGTGGAAAGGCCCTAGGGCCGTGCCCAGCTCCTGGAGGGCGACGAACTGGTCAGCCAGGACCTTGGTGATGCCGGCAGGCATAACGATAGCCACCACCGCGCCCGCCGCGATGCCGACGGCGAAGATTCCGGCGGCAATCAGGACCCAGTATCTGAAACGCATACCGAGGGCGCTCCGGCTAGCCGCCCCACCGGTCCTTGAAAGCAATCTCGGATAGCTCTTTCCGGGGGGGTACCTTGCCCTCACCGGCGGGAACGCCGACCGGGAACATGGCCACCGCCCGGTTACCCTCGGGCACGCCGAGGACTTCTTCCACCCTGGACGCGTCAAAGGTGCCGAGAATCACCGTGCCGAGCCCCAGCCCGTGGGCCGCCAGCACCATGTTCTGCACCGCCAGGGCCGTATCGAACATGAACCAGTCGCCTTTATCGGTCATGGACTTAAATTCACCACCACCGAGCTGGCCGCCCGATTTCGCCATGACCGCGCACACCACGATAAGAACCGGCGTCTGGTTGATGATGGCGATGGCCCGATTGTCTACCACCTTGTCCGGTAATTGCAGCTTTATAAATGTATCGGCTACCCGGGCCTTGACCCCGGGGTCACGCACCACGATGAAGCGCCAGCACTGCGTATTGGCCCAGGAAGGCGCCCAACGTCCGGCCTCCAGGATAGCCTCAATCTTGGTATCATCAACGGGGTCGTCGGTGTACCGCCGGATACTCCGCCGATTTTTGATAGCTTCAAAAAGTTCCACGCATTTCCTCCTTTTATCTCTAAGGCTATTCTAACACTAACTGCCGGGAACGGTCACGCGGATAAGGCGCTGACGAAGGGTAGGAATATATCCGGCATGCCGTCTACTGGCCATATTTCTCGTGGTAGGTGACCTCGGCCAGGTCCTTGCGTGGGGATACCTGTCCGGCGTGGCCGGGGACGCCCAGC
Organism: Chloroflexota bacterium; assembly: GCA_043818415.1. Classification (GTDB taxonomy): domain Bacteria; phylum Chloroflexota; class Dehalococcoidia; order Dehalococcoidales; family RBG-16-60-22; genus RBG-16-60-22. The sequence continues at coordinate 7,573 of JBDRFW010000124.1, forward strand.
GGCGTCATGGTGACGACGCGGTAGCCGTCCGGCACGCCGAGGATTTCCTCCACCCTGGTGGTATCGAACCCCCCGACGATGACCGTGCCCAACCCCACGGCGTGGGCGGCCAGGGTCAGGTTCTCCACGGCCAGGGCCACGTCGAACATGTACCAGGCGTCGCCCTTATCGGTCACCGGTGTGCCGTCGATGCGGAACCCCGAACGGCCCGCTTCGGCGCAGACCACAATCAGCACCGGCGCCTGCTTGATTCCCTTGGCAGCGGCGTTCTCCACCAGCT
>JBDRFW010000125.1:0-2331 GCA_043818415.1 Chloroflexota bacterium
ATAACGTCCTGCACCCCATGGGCTTCGACGCCTTTGGGCTGCCGGCGGAGAACGCCGCCATCAAGCGTGGCATCCATCCTTTCACCTGGACGATGCAGAACATCGACAACATGCGCCGCCAGCTCAAGTCCATCGGCGCCATCTACGATTGGTCCCGGGAGGTGATTACCTGCCTGCCGGAATATTATAAGTGGACGCAGTGGTTCTTCCTCAAGCTCTACGAGGCCGGCCTGGCCTACCGCGCCAGGGCCCCGGTCAACTGGTGCCCCCGCTGCCAGACGGTGCTGGCCAACGAGCAGGTGGTCGGGGAGGGCGTCTGCGAGCGCTGCGATGCCCCGGTGGTGCGGCGCGACCTCGAGCAGTGGTTCTTCCGCATTACCAGGTACGCCGACGAGCTGCTCGACTTCACCGGCATCGACTGGCCGGAGCGCATCAAGATAATGCAGCGCAACTGGATCGGCAAGAGCTTCGGGACGGAGATTTCCTTCGGGCTGGAACACCCCGGCGTCAAGGAGAAGGAGATAAGGGTATTCACCACCCGCCCCGATACAGCCTTCGGCGTGACCTTCATGGTGCTGGCGCCGGAGCACCCGCTGGTGGGCAAGCTGACCTCTCCGGAAAAGAAAGCGGAGGTCGAGGCTTACATCAGCCGGTCGCAGCGCCAGAGCGAAATCGAGCGTCTTTCCGCGGATAAGGAAAAGGACGGCGTTTTCACCGGGGCTTACTGCCTCAACCGACTCAACGGGGAGCGGGTGCCCATCTGGATAGCCGACTACGTTCTGCTGAGCTACGGCACCGGCGCTGTAATGGCCGTGCCCGCCCACGACGAGCGCGATTTCGCCTTCGCCAAGAAATATAAGCTGCCCGTTCCGGTGGTCATCGCGCCGCCGGACTGGGACGGTAAGCCGTTGAAGGAGGCCTACATCGAGCCGGGAACGATGGTGAACTCCGGCCGGTTCGACGGCCTGCCCAGCGAGAAGGGCATCGAGGAAGTGTCTAAATTCCTGGAGGAAAAGGGGTGGGGCCAGCGCACCGTCAGCTACCGCATCCGCGACTGGCTTATATCTCGGCAGCGCTACTGGGGCGCGCCCATCCCCATGATTTACTGTAAAAAGTGCGGCGTCGTGCCCTTGCCGGAGAAGGACCTGCCCGTGCTGCTGCCGGAAGACGCAGAGTTCAAGCCAACCGGGGAATCGCCGCTGAAATACAATGAGAAATTCGTCAACACCACCTGCCCGAGGTGTTCGGCCCCGGCCAGGCGGGAGACGGATACCATGGACACCTTCGTGTGCTCGTCGTGGTATTTCCTGCGCTACGCCAGCCCCCGGGAAAACGAGGCCGCTTTCGACGCCGACAAGGTGAAACACTGGCTGCCGGTGGACTTCTATACCGGCGGCGCCGAGCACGCCGTGATGCATTTGCTCTACGCCCGGTTCTTCACCAAGGCCATCCGGGACATGGGCCTCATCGACTTCGGGGAGCCGTTCCTGAAGCTGTTCAACCAGGGCATTATCATCGCCGGCCACCAGAAGATGAGCAAGTCGCGCGGCAACGTGGTCAACCCGGATGCCTACGTCGCCGAACTCGGGGCGGACGTGGTGCGCGCCTACCTGATGTTCGTGGCGCCCTGGGAGCAGGGCGGCGAGTGGGACGATAGCGGCATCAGCGGCATCAGTCGCTGGCTCAACCGTGTCTGGAACCTGGTGCGGGACGGCTATACTCCCACCGGGACGGCCGGCAGCGGCGAAGAGCTGGCGCGGCTGACACACCAGACCATTAAAAAGGTCACCGAGGACTTCGAGAAAATCCGCTTCAACACCATGATTGCCGCCCTGATGGAGTTCTGCAACTACCTGGGCAAGGTCAGGGAAGCCGGCAGCGTCAGTCGGGAGGGCTGGGACGAGGCCGTAAAAACGCTGCTCCTGCTGCTGGCCCCCACCGCCCCTCACCTCGCCGAGGAGCTCTGGCAGCAGACCGGCCGCGATTACAGTATCCATAACCAGCCGTGGCCGCGGTGGGACGAGGCCCTCGTCAGGGAGGAGGAGATTACCCTGGTCATTCAGGTCAACGGCAAGCTGCGCGATAAGCTGACGGCGCCGGTATCCATCTCCGAAGGCGAGGCCAGGAAGCTGGCCCTCGCCCAGCCCAAAGTACGCACCCACTGTGAAGGAAAGAAAATACTTAACATAATATACGTTCCCGGCAAACTGGTGAACATCGTAGTAAAATAAGATGTATGAAGGGGAAGTTTGAAGGGGCGTCAGCCCCTTCAAGAGAAATTATCCCCCTTCCCTTCACTGATACCAAGGGAAGGGGGACACAGGGGGATAG
>JBDRFW010000126.1:0-2281 GCA_043818415.1 Chloroflexota bacterium
TTCCTTAAAGGGATAGTGGGGGTCTTTGATCTCGTAGCGGAAGACCGGCTTCTCCTGGAAAGCGTCCCAGGTGGGGGGATCAAGAGGGGCGATCTCTTTCAGCCCGGCCCAGTTATCATAGGCCTCCCGGTGCAGCCCCTCGATGACCTCGTCCCACTCATCATCAGTGACGTGGGCCAGACGGGGATTGTACTGCTCGGCCATGCCCAGCCGCTTCGCCATCTGCACCCAGAACCAGTCGTTTGACTTTATTTCGCCGGGCGGGTCGATGCATTTCTGCCGGTACAGCCAGTAGTTGGCGAGGTAGAGGCCGCGCTTAAAGAGATCGCGCGACTGCGAAACGCACTGGCAGTTCCGGCCTTCGTAGGCGGTGTGTATCTGGGGCAGGAGGATATCGGCGTAGCGGGCGGTGTTGTTCTCGGCGTAGTGCGAGGTTACCACGAAAAACTCGATCTTCTTCATCGCCCGGATGTTGCCGTTGATATCGGGCAGGGAGTTGGCGTGGTTGTTGGACTCCACCATGACGAAATGGATATCGGGGCAGGGGTTTTGCGGGGCGTTGCCGATGGCGTTGTTGTACGCTTCCTTTGAAATCAGGCCCTTGTCCAGCTTCTCGCGGATGTCGATGGCTTTCATCCATTTGTACGATGCTACCAGCACCGGCGGGTTATAAGTGCCCGGCTCTTTCTGCCAGTCCACCGCCGGCATGGGGTAAAGGGGCCGCGCCCGGAAGATGCCGGTCTCGGCGGCGGCGGTGCCGCCGGGGATACAGGTGTTGCCGGTCAGCGCCTGCAAATACATTGACGCCCTGGCAGGGTTCTCCCCGAAAAACTGGCGTCCGATGCCGAAGGACACGCTCAGGTTGACCGGCTGGCTGCGGGCGTAAAGCCGGGCAAAAGCCTCGATAGTCTCGGCGGGGACGCCGCAAATGCTCTCCGCCCACTGGGGGGTCTTGTCCACGCCGTCAGCGGTGCCCAGCACGTAGGCCTGCCATTTTTTGAGCCCCTCCGGCTCCACCCACTTCTGCACGAACTCCCTGTCCCAGAGATTCTCCTTGAACCAGACGTTAGCCATGGCGATCATCATGGCTACGTCGGTGGTGGGGCGTATCGGCAGCCACTGGTCGGCCAGCACCTCCGCCGAGGGCGAATAGCGGGAGTCGATGACGATGATCGGTATGCCTTTCTCCTTGGCGCGTATCAGGTTATAGGCCCAGCCGCCGTTAAAGGTCATGATCGGGTTCAGCCCCCAGAGCACTATCAGCTTGGACTTCAGGACGTTGACCTCGTCCTGGCTGGCGGCCAGACCCGTCGGGCCGGGGGCTGCTTTTTCATATTCCCGTCCCAGCACCCAGCGCTCCGGCTCCATCCAGCCGTTGGCGGAGTGCGAGTCCCACCCCGCAAACCCCGCCCCGAACCACGGCGCCAGGGGGAAACTGCTCTTGGAGAAATTGCTGTAAGGCTGGTGCATGATAGAGTACGGGCCGTAGCTCTTCTTGGTCTCGACCAGCTTTTGCGCGATGGTGTCCAGGGCTTCGTCCCAGGAAATCCTTTCAAATTTGGCCTCGCCGCGCTTACCCACCCGCTTCATGGGGTAGCGCACGCGATTGGGGTCGTAGATCATGTGCTGCGCCTGGGCGTAGCCCTTAACGCAGGGCCGTATCTGCACCATACCGGTATTAATTACCGATTCCGGCAGATAGGCGTCCTCGCGGGGTATGCCGGGGTTGACTGTGTCGTCCGGCTCCACCGCCACGATCACGCCGTCCCGTATCCGTACCTTGAGGATGCACATGTTGAGGCAGTGATAGCCGCAACTGGTATAGCGTATTATGTCTTTGCTCATGTTCTAAATCCTCTAAACATTGCCAGTCACACGTTCAACTTGGACGAGACAGGTATTGGTAATAAAGGCGCCGCCCGGCGAGCATTCGTCTTTAGTCAGCACGTTGGCGCAGCCGCCCCGGTCGATGCCGGTGGCATCCGGCTTGTACCACGCGCCCTGGTGCAGGCTGACCACCCCCGGCAAAAGCCTCTGCGTCACCCTGGCTTTGACCCTTATCTCGCCGCGCCCGTTGAAAACCCTGATGTCGTCCCCGTCCTTGATGCCCCTGGCGCGGGCGTCAACCGCACTCATGCGGAGCACCTGCGACTCCAGCTCGTTGAGCCAGGGGACGTTGGCAAAGGTCGAATGCGCCCGGACGCGGGAATGCGGAGTAACTAGCTGCAACGGATACTTCTTAGCCAGGGGGTCGTGGCGGCTCTCCCAGGCTTCTATATAC
>JBDRFW010000127.1:0-3364 GCA_043818415.1 Chloroflexota bacterium
GTCCCCCCCGCCCCCCCCGCCCCCGCCCCACCACCCCGCCACGCCCCCGCCCCCCGCGCCCACGATGAAGCTGGGCAGGGGCCAGCGCGTCACGACGTAGTGGGCGGCGGAGAAGATGGCGGCGTCAAAGGACGCTATCCAGCTGGTCATGAAGTCCCACAGGCCGGGGTTGGTGTCCATGGGCGTTTCTTCGATATCGATGTGACACCGCCAGAGCCATGTCTCGCCGGTCTTTTTGAGGTGGCGGGCCAGACCGAGGGGCTGGGGGTCGTTGACCATGATGATATCGGCGCGGTGGTCGAAGGTGTTGCCGCGGGCGCAGTCGGCGATGTTGCCGTAATAGGCCCTTTCCATCTCCTGGGTGAAGGTACCCTTCATGCCCTGGAGCAAATTGTGCAGGCCCTTGGTGCACTCGAAGAAAGCATCGGTCCCGGTAATGACTTTCCATTCCGTTGGCACGCCCAGGTTGTTGAGGAAAGGGACAGAGCTGTAGAGCATCTCGGCCACCCCGCCGCCCTGGGCGGTGGCGTTAATCTCCAGGACGCGCCGGCCCTTGAGTCGTTCGGCGGCCTGCCGCACCCTCTCCATTCTCTCGTTGCCGATGATGGGGGCGTAGTTTTTCAGAGGCGGGGCGCTGAAGGGACGGTAGCCCAGTCTCGGACTGTAAACCACCCCGGGGGCCGGCGGCGCGGCTGCCCCGGCGCCATTTCCTTTCCTATCAGAATGGGGTACTTTAACGGCTATGGCCATCGGTCTGTCTCCTTTTATCAAGGTGTATTTTGTCAGAGTGCCCGTGGCGGGCGTCGGTCTGGTTAAAGTATCTCCAGAGTAAACTTAATAGTGACATCATAGGTTAGATGGTATCCGCGGGCAACGGTGTTTACACTGATACTGCCTCAGGGATAGCTGGTAAATGAATTTAACCGGGGTTTCAACCCCTGCGGCGATGGCTGATTGGCCGCCAAATGTTGTAGAATATAGTCAAATCCGGGAAAGGGGAATATTAAAATGATTGTTGACGTCTTCTCTCACCATATCTCGGCGGCGGTGGGGAAAATGATGGAAAAGAGCCGGTATTACGGGCCCGGCAAGCAGTATCCTTACCCCGCCGAAAATGCCGACGTGGGGGTGCGGCTGGGGCTGATGGATAAGTACGGCATCGATGTCCAGGCGCTCAGCCAGACGACGCCCGTCCTGATGGGATTTAATGCTGCTGATGCCGCGGAAATATGCCGGGTATCCAACGACGATAACTACGCGCTCTGCAAGGCCTACCCGAAGAGGTTCGTGAATATCTGCATGATGTCCCTGCTGGACGTGAAAAGCGCTATCAAAGAGCTGGAGCGCTGCATCGCGGAACTCGACTGCCGCGGCGTGACGCTATCCTCCAACCAGAACGGCAAGGGACTGGATTCCCCCGAGTATTTCCCGTTCTACGAGAAGCTGGCGCAGCACGACCTGCCCATTCTTATCCACCCCGCCCACTGGGAGTCCTACCCGCTGGTGGACCAGGAGAAGGGCTGGCGGATGATGCACGTCTTCGGCTGGCCCTTCGATACCACCCAGGCGGTGTGGCGGCTCATCATGGGGGGTGTTTTCGAGCGCTTCCCCAACCTGAAGGTCACCGCCCACCACATGGGGGCCATGATTCCCTACTTCGTCAAGAGGATGGAGTCCACCTTCAACCGCTTCTTCAAAGACAAGCTGCCGAAGCACATCTCCGCCTACTATGCCAACGTCTACGGGGATACGGCCGTAGACGGGACCGTCGCCGCTTATCCCTGCGGCTACGCCTTCTTCGGGCCGGACCGCCTGATGTACGGCTCGGACTATCCTTTCGGCGTCGAGGCCGGGGAGGCCTATATCCGTGATAATCTCGACGGCGTCAGGGCCATGGATATCCCCGCCGAAGCCATGGAGAAAATACTCGGCGGCAACGCCCGGAGGCTGTTAAAAATAAAATAAATATTTTCGGTGTCCCGGGCCGCCAAAGCTGCGGGCCGGTGGACTTATCCCCCGAAAGGGAGTAGAATTTAGCCAATGGACTACGTCGGTCAGGGTATCGTCTCTAAACCGCGTAACAGAGTTGAGGGGCACCGGGCTCGGAAAAGCCGGTGCTCTTTGTGTTAAGGAGGTAACGGAGATGCAGTCAAGCCTTATCGGCAAGATTGAGAAGGCCAGGCGCTACGCGCAGGAAACCGACCGGGTTACTTTCTCCGAGCTGGCGGTGAAGTTCCGCGGCGAGAACAGCGATTACAACACCAGCTACAAAGACGGCAAGTGGCACTGCACCTGCAGCTTCTTCTCCAGCTGGGGCCTCTGCAGCCATACCATGGCCATGGAAAAAATCCTGGCCAACATGCTCCCCCCGGAAGCCCTCAACGCCCAGTACGACGTTTCCAGCCTCTCGGCGGAAACATAGCCGGGTGCGGCCGAGCGAGCCATGAGTTTTACGGAAAAGCTGGCCCGGGCCAGCCAGCAGAACCGCAGCCTGCTCTGCATCGGGCTTGACCCCGGACCCCGCGCTGATGCCCCAGGGTATCGGGGTATTTGAGTTCAACAGGGACATCATCGACGCCACCGCCGACCTCGTCTGTGCTTACAAGCCGAACATCGCCTTTTACGAGGCGCTGGGCAGCGAGGGCCTGGATGCCCTGAAGCGCACCCGCGACCATATCCCCACCGGTATCCCGGCGATAATCGACGCCAAGCGGGGAGACATCGGCAATACGGCCCGGGCCTACGCGCGGAGCCTTTTCGACCACTTCAGTTTCGATGCAGCCACGGTCAATCCCTACCTCGGCTTCGATTCCCTGGAGCCTTTCATCCAGTACCGCGAACGCGGCGTGCTGATCCTCTGCCGCACCTCCAACCCCGGCGCCGCCGATTCCCAGTCGCTCACCCTGGAGACCGATACCGGCCGCAAGGCGCTCTTCGAGATAGTGGCCGAGAAGGTCAACGAATGGAACACCTACGGCAACCTGGGCCTGGTGTTGGGAGCCACCTACCCCGAGGAGCTGAAGCTGATACGGCAGCGCTATCCGGAGATGCCGCTCCTCATACCCGGCGTCGGCGCGCAGGGCGGGGAGCTTTCGCAGGTGGTCAGGTACGGGGTTGATAAAGGGCGGCGGCGGACGATTATCAACTCGTCGCGGCAGATACTCTACGCCTCAAAGGGGAAAGACTTTGCCGAGGCCGCCCGGAAGGCCGCCGGGGAACTCCGAGACCAGATTAATTACTATTTGTCTAATCCTGTCGATACAATTCCCTTAAGCCCGGATAAGAATGGTACCGGAGATTAAGCTCGGCGACGTGGTCTGTCTAAAGAAGGGGCACCCCTGCGGCGGCAACGAGTGGCAGGTGG
>JBDRFW010000128.1:0-3597 GCA_043818415.1 Chloroflexota bacterium
ATGGCCTTTCTACAAGAGGTGTCAGGAACTGGGAGTGGTAGTTTCCATCCACACCGGCTGGAGCTGGTGCCCTCCGGGCAAAGCCAAGTACTGTCTGCCGGTCCTTCTGGATGACGTCGTGAACGACTTCTATGACCTTAAAGTCATCGCTTTCCACGCCGGCTGGCCGCTCTGCCATGACCTGAACATGGTAGCTTTATCTCATCCCAATGTATACATCAGCTTAAGCCTGATTATGCCCTGGTACAGGGCAGCACCCCGGCGGCTAGCTGAAATCATCGGCGAGGCAATCCAGTTCGCCGGCCCGGAACGCATTGTCTGGGGAACCGATTTCTATGGCCCCGGCGGACTGTTCAGAGAAGCGATAATCGGCCTTAGAACATTCGAAATGCCGGAAGACCTGCAGAAGGGCTACGGCTATGCTCCGGTAACCGATGAAGTCAAGCGCATGATTTTCGGCCAGAACCTCGCCAGGCTGCTAAATATCGACGCTTCCAAGCGACGCGTTAAATAAAGAATATAAAGAAAGGAGAAAAAATGACGGATTTCCCAATACTGTTTTCGCCCATCAAGCTCGGGCCCCTGGAGCTCAAGAACCGCATCGGCGGCTCCTGCACCACCACCGGCGGCGCCGATGAGAACGGGTACATCCGGGAAGAGTGCATTTACTCCTACGCCGGCCGCTCCGAGGGCGGCGCCGGCTTCATCACCATCGAATGTACCTTCGCCACGGACTGGGGAGCCAAGACCACCAGCTTCGGCAACCCGCGCATCAGCGGCCGTACCTACTACGAAGGTCAGTCCAACCTGGCCGAGGGCATCAAGCAGTGCGGCGCCAAGGCATTTATCCAGATTACCCCCAGCTTCGGACGGCAAGGTTCGAGCAAGACCTCCGGGGAAATCCCGGGAGCGCCTTCCGCCATCCCCTCCGAGAGGCCGCAGGACTACGAGGACAGAATCATGCCCCGCGGCTACGAAACAAAAGCGCAGACGTTGGGCGCTACCACCCCTCCCAAAGTGCTGACCCTGGAAGAAATACACTACATGGAGACGACTTTCCCCACCGCCGTCGCCGCCGCTAGAATCTGCGGCTATGACGCCGTCGAGTTCCACAGCCCGCACGGCTACCTCATCCACCAGTTCCTTTCACCGCGCTCCAACCAGCGCACCGACGAATACGGGGGCTCGCTGGAGAACCGCTTCCGCTTCCTGAAAAACCTGCTGGTGGCCACCAGAAAGAGAGTAGGGGAAGACTTCTGCCTCGGTATCCGCCTCAGCGGCGACGAGCACATGCCCGGCGCCATCCACGAGGAAGAGCTGATACAGGTCGCCAAGTGGTGCGAGGACCTCGGCGCCAGCTACATTCACCTCTCCGACGGCTCCTACGAGGGCAGAAAGTGGTTCTTCCCCCAGGACCAGCACGACTTTATCGAGCATGCCAAGCACTTCAAGCCCGAGTTGAAGATACCTCTAATCGTCCCCGGCCAGCACGACCCCTACCTGGCGGAGGAAGTACTCCGCAACGGCTGGGCCGACGCCATCACCATGGGCCGCCAGCTGGTGGCCGACCAGCGCACCCCGCGCAAGTGGGAAGAGGGCAAAATCGACGAGATAGTCCGCTGCCTGCGCTGTAACGTCTGCCTGGCCCGGTTCAACCGCGGCCTGGCCATCCGCTGCGCCGTGAACCCCAACATCGGCCGTGAAAAGTACGACCCGAAATATAACACCAACACCATGGCCCAGGCGCTCCGGCCTCTGCCGCCTTCATTCATGCCGCCCTGCCAGAACACCTGCCCGGCGGGGCTGGATGTCAATGCTTACGTGCTGATGGCTTCCCGCGGACAAATAGGCGAGTCCTACCGCTACCTGAAGCAGCAGCTGCCCTTCCCCGGCGTCATCGGGCGGGTCTGCCCGCACCCCTGCGAGGCTGAGTGCAACCGCGGCAAGCTGGACGACCCCATCGCCATCAACGATATCAAGCGATTCGTCGCCGATACGGTCATGGCGGAAGGCCTGCCGGACTACCTCAAGAAGCAGTGCCTGCCGGAGAACCTGCCCATCACCAAGAAACAGAAGGTAGCCGTGGTCGGTTCCGGCCCCGCCGGCCTGACCGCCGCCTACTTCCTGATTAAGAAGGGCTACGCCGTCACCGTTTACGAGGCGGAAGCCGTCGCCGGCGGCATGATGTCCCTCGGCGTCCCGGAGCACCGCCTCCCGAGGAAGGTCGTCAAGTGGGAAATCGACGCCATCAAGAAGATGGGCGTCGATATCAAGCTCAACAGCCCCGTCGGCAAGGGTAAACTCACCCTGGACAGCCTCAAGAAAGACTACGATGCTGTCTTCATCGCCGCCGGGTCGCAGAACAGCATGGGCCTCAGGGTACCCGGCGAGGATGCCAGCGGCGTCCTGCAGGCCGTTCCCTTCCTGAAAGACGTCAACTCCGGCAAGAAAGTCGCCGTGGGCAAGAAGGTGGTCGTCGTCGGCGGCGGCAGCGTCGCCTTAGACGTGGCCACCACCGCGCTGCGCCTCGGCGCCGGCAGCGTCACGGTGACCTGCCTCGAATGCAGCGAAGAAGAAATGCCCGCCCTCGTGGAAGAGATTCAGCAGGCCCAGGAGGAAGGCATCAAGATAGATATGAGCTGGGGCCCCAGGCAGATACTCGCCGCCAACGGCAAGGTCAAGGGCGTTGAGCTGAAGCGCTGCGTCTCCTGCTATACTAAAGCCGGCGCTTTCTCGCCGGTGTACGACGAGAAGGCGACCAAGACCGTTGACGCCGATATGGTCATCACGTCCATCGGCCAGCGGCCGGACCTCACCTTCCTGGGAGAAAAGGTCAAGACCACCAAGCGGGGCACCATCAACACCGATGGCCGCGGCACGGCCACCAACGTGGCCGGTATCTTCGCCGGGGGCGATGTCGCCCGCGGGCAGGGTACCATGATTGAGGCTATCGCCGACGGCCGCAAGGCCGCCATCGCCATCGACTGCTACCTGCGCGGCGAGGCCCTCCCGCCCGAGCCTCCGGAGCCCATCCTGGCCGATATCTACGAGCCGGCCTTCCAGTTCCACCTGAGGGAGTACCAGAAGGAACCCCGCAACGAGACAACGATAGCCCCGGCCGGCAAGCGCAAGGCCAACTTCAAGGAGGTCGATCTCGGCTTTGCCAATAAGGAGACCTGCGTTACCGAGGCGAGGCGCTGCCTCACCTGCCGGTGCTCGGCGGTGCGATACTAAATCTGGCTGTGTAATAAACTCGTCCTGATTGAACCGCGAATAATCGGGGAGGGGATGCGAGACACATTCTGTCTCCCCTCCCCGATGTTTTTGAAATCGCTGCGCTTCTTGAGAGTGTATTAAAATTAGAATGTGTCATGCCGGCCAAGGCCGGAATGACGGATGGAGAGTCTCATGATGAACTGGGAAGAGGAATACCAGAAAAAGCTGGTCACGCCGGAGGAGGCCGTCAGCGTCATCAAGTCCGGCGACCGCGTCTGCTTCGTCCAGGGGAACGAGCCCCAGGCCCTGGGCCTGGCCCTGGCGGCGCGCCTGGGTGAGGTGGAAAACGTGCTGCTCTCCCTGCGCACGCCGGGGCGGGAC
>JBDRFW010000129.1:0-10394 GCA_043818415.1 Chloroflexota bacterium
TGGAGAAGGCCGACCGCGTCATCACCATGGGCTGCGGCGTCGAGGAGACCTGCCCCGCCTCCTTCGTCCCCACCGAGGACTGGAACCTCGACGACCCCGAAGGCAAATCACCGGAAGAGGTGAGGCGCATCCGGGACGACATTCAGGACCGGGTGGCGGCGCTGGTCGGGGAACTTTGAAAAATAACGGGGACTTCCCTTTAATATCAATAAGCCAAAAATGTAATAAACTAACTTAAGGAGATTTTAAGGATTGATAAAACAGGTTAAAAAGGTAAAGAGAAGCTGGCTGGCCCTGGCGGCCATCGCCGGGCTGGTCGTCGTGGCGCTCACCGGCTGCGGCGGCAGCCAGAACGCCCCGGCCGCCGGCGGGCTGACCGGCTCCTTCAGCATCACCGGCTCCAACACGGTGACGCCCCTGACAGCAGTCTGGGCGGAAGACTTCATGAATATGCACCCCGGCGTCAACATCGCCGTCAGCGGTCCCGGCTCCGGGGCCGGCATCGCCGCCCTGATTAACGGCACCACGGACATCTGCCAGGCCTCGCGGAAAATCAAGCAGCAGGAGATTGACGAAGCCCGGGCCAACGGCGTCGAGCCCTATGAGATTCAGGTGGCCACGGACGCGCTCTCGGTGGTGGTCAATCCCGCCAATCCCGTCTCCGAGCTGACCATCGCCCAGCTTTCCGCCATCTATACCAGCCAGATAACCAACTGGAAAGAGGTCGGCGGCAGCGACGCCCCCATCGTGACCCTCTCCCGCGATACCAACTCCGGCACGCACGTCTTCTTCAAAGAGCACGTGGTGCAGATGGCGGGACTCCCCGGCGCGGATAAGTCGCTGGAGTACGGCCCCAGGGTGCTGCTCCTGCCCTCCACCGAGCAAGGCGTCTCCGAGGTCGCCCAGAACCCCAAAGCCATCTTCTATCCGGGACTGGGCTACGTCACCGACGCGGTCAAGCCCCTGGCCATCAAGAAGACCCCCGATTCCCCGCCGGTCCTGCCGAGTGTGGCTACGGCCCTGGACGGCACCTACCCCATCGCCCGTCCCCTCCTCTTCTACACCAACGGCGCCCCCACGGGCGTCATCAAGGACTTCGTCGACTACTGCCTGTCGCCGGAAGGGCAGGCCGGGGTAACCGAGGTAGGCTATGTACCGCTGAAGTAACCCATGCTGAACAAAGGTGGCACACTGGTAACGAATACTGACCATGCCACCGCCGGACCGGCCCTCGCGGGGCTGGGGCGGCGGTGGCGTCCCCGTGAAAAGCTCATCGAGGGCTGGATTGTCCTGGCGGGCCTGCTGACGATTGTCGTCCTGCTGGGCATCATCGCCCTCCTGATGAAGGAGGGCCTGCCCATCTTTCTGCACACCCCTCCCTGGGAGTTCTTCTTCGGCACTAAATGGTACCCCGTCTCCGAGCCGCCCACCTTCGGCATCATGCCCTTCTTCGTGGCTACCTTCTGGGTCACCCTGGTCGCCACCGCCATCTCGGTGCCGGTGGGGGTGGCCTGCGCCGCCTACCTGGCGGAGGTAGCCCCGGCCAGGGTCAGGGAGACGGTCAAGCCGGTCATCGAGATACTGGCCGGCATCCCCTCGGTGGTGATGGGGTTCATCGGCCTGATGCTCCTCTCGCCGCTGGTACAGAGCATCTTCCATTTGAATACCGGCCTCTCCGGCCTTACCGCCGGCATCATGCTTTCCCTGATGAGCCTGCCCATCATCATCAGCGTCTCCGAGGACGCCCTGCGGGCCGTCCCCGACGACTTCCGCCAGGCCGCCTATGCCCTCGGCGCCACGCGCTGGGAGACGATATGGCACGTCTCCATTCCGGGGTCGCTTTCCGGCATCACGGCGGCGGTGATGCTGGGGGTGGGCCGGGCCATCGGCGAGACGATGACGGTGCTCATGGTGGCCGGCGGCGCCCTGGCCGTCCCCGCCTCCCCCACGGACCCCATGATGCCCATGACGGCGGCCATCGCCTCCGGCATCGGCAACGCCGTGCGCGGCGGGTTCCAGTACCAGGCCCTCTTCGCCATCGGCCTCAGCCTCTTCATCATCACCCTGGCGGTCAACCTGTTGGCGGACCGGGTCCTGGAAAGACAGAAAAGGAAGTTCGCGAGGTAGCCGTGAAAGCCGGAGCGATATTATCAAGACGTCAGCTATCGCAGCGTACCGCCTTCGCGCTGCTCATCGCCGCGACGATTATCGTGGTCGTCCCGGTCTTCGTCATTATCCTGGAGATTATCTTTAACGGCGCCGGCGCCATCAGCTGGGACTTCCTGACGCTGGCCCCCATGAAGGCGGGCAAGGCCGGCGGCATCTTCCCGGCCATCGTGGGCACTTTCTACCTGATGCTGGGGACTATCATCTTCGCCCTGCCCGTCGGCGTGCTGGCGGGGATATACCTCACCGAGTACTCCCGGGACAACTGGTTTACCCGGCTCATCAACATGGCCATCCTGAACCTTGCGGGTGTGCCCAGCATCGTCTACGGACTCTTCGGGCTGGGCGTCTTCGTCCTGATGTTCCACTTCGGCATGTCGCTGCTCTCGGCCAGCCTGACCCTGGCCTGCCAGGCCCTGGCCATGACGGTCACCACCTCCCGGGAGGCCATCCTGGCCGTCCCCCGGGAATACCGGGAGGGCAGCCTGGCCATCGGCGTAACGCGCTGGCAGACCATCCGGCACGTCGTCCTGCCGCAGGCGCTGCCCGGCATCATCACCGGCGCCGTCCTGGCCATGAGCCGCGCCGCCGGGGAGACCGCCCCGATACTGGTGGTCGGGGCTGCCTTCCTCCTGCCCGGACTGCCCCGGTCCCCCTTCGACCAGTTCATGGCCCTGCCCTACCACCTCTATACTGTGGCCGCCCACGTCCCCGGCATGCCCAGGAGCACCGTCTGGGGCGTCGCCCTGGTCCTGCTGGTGGTGGTGCTTTCCTTCAACGTTATCGCTACAATTATAAGGCTGAGGGCCCGTCAATGGAGGCTTAACGCATGAACATCGATACACAGTTGCTGAATGAAAAAACGACCGGTCCCAGGCAGAGTCGACTCCGCACGGAGGCGGTGAACCTGTACTACGGGACTTTCCAGGCGCTCCGCAACATCTCCCTGGAAATACCGGAGCGCGCCATCACCGCCATCATCGGGCCCTCCGGCTGCGGCAAGTCGTCCCTGCTCCGCCTCTTCAACCGCATGAACGACCTCATTACCGGGGCCAGGGTGGTGGGGCTGGTCGAGCTCGACGGCATCAACGTCTACGACGACTCCATCGACGTCGTGGAGCTGAGGAAAAGGGTGGGCATGGTCTTCCAGAAACCCAACCCCTTCCCCATGTCCATCTTCGAGAACGTGGCCTTCGGGCCGCGGCGGCACGGCCGCCGGAAGCTCGGCGAGCTGGAGGATATCGTCACCCGGAGCCTCCAGCAGGCGGCGCTCTGGGACGAGGTCAAGGACAAGCTGGGGCAATCGGCCCTGGCCCTCTCCGGCGGCCAGCAGCAGCGGCTTTGCATCGCCCGGGTGCTGGCGGTGGAGCCGGAGGTCATCCTCATGGACGAGCCCTGCTCCGCCCTCGACCCCGTGGCCACGTTGAGAATCGAGGAGCTGATGCGGGACCTGGCCCGGGACTACACCATCGTCATCGTCACCCACAACATGCAGCAGGCGGCACGGGTATCGGATATGGCCGCCTTCATGATGATGGAAACGGACAAGGCCGGCACGCTGGTGGAGTACGGGCCCACGTCGGAGATATTCACCAACCCTAAGGATAAGCGCACCGAGGACTACATCACCGGGAGATTCGGCTAGAGGCCGCCAGGAGGTTTGAAAATGGAAATCAGGACAGCCTTTCACAAGAGACTGCGGGAAATCCAGGACGATGTCCTCGCCATGGGCAGCATGGTGGAAAAGGCCACCGGCCGCGCCGTGGAAGCCCTCAAGGAGAGGGACCTGGGCAAGGCCCGCGAGGTCGTCACCGGCGACCAGAAAGTCAACCGGAAACGGTTCGACATTGAGGAGAAGTGCGTCCAGCTCATCGCCACGCAGCAGCCCATGGCCAGCGACCTGCGCGCCATTATCTGCGTCCTCAACATCATCACCGAGATTGAGCGCATGGGCGACCACGCTGAGGGCATCGCCAGGATTGTGCTCATGATTGGTGACGAGCCGCCCCTTAAGCCCCTCATCGATATCCCCCGCATGGCGGAAAAAGTCAACGATATGCTGCACCGCAGCCTGGACGCCCTGATTAACCGCGATGCCGAAGCCGCCCGGCGCATCGTAGCCGAAGACGACGAGGTGGACAATCTTTACGACCAGGTGTTCCGGGAGTTGCTGACCTTCATGGCCGAGGATGCCAGGACTATCACCCGGGCGACGCGCCTCATCTGGGTGGCCCATAACCTGGAGCGCAGCGCCGACCGCGTCACCAATATCTGCGAGCGCGTGGTCTATATGGTGACGGGCAAGATGGAAGAGCTTTCCGTTTCCAAGTACTAGACATATACGCCGCCCTCCTTCAATCAACCCCCTCCTTTTCCCGGGCGGGGGTTACCCATTTCCCAGTACTAAATTAACAGAATATTTAGATACTTCATCGTGTTGTTTATGGATTGTTTACATCCCCGGCCTTATCATTATGGTTCCAGCGCGGGGAAGACGCTTATCTATAGGGGTACATGGACAGGCGTGCCGGAGGGGCTGGCATGGTCAGACTGTCCAAAAGAAAAAGGCGTTTCATCGGGGGCCTGCTCACCGCAGCGGGCCTCGGGCTGGTATTTTCTCTATTTGCCAGTTTCAATCTCTTCTACGGCATCAACCTGCACAGCAGCGATTTCCTCTTCAACGCCCCGGAGGTCGCTCCCAATGCTGCCGACGATAATATCATCGTGGTGGGCATCGACGCCTTTGCCGTCGCCATCGGGCGGGCAACGTGGGACAAGGACAAAGATACGGCCTGACCGGCCGGAGGTAGAGGTTGCGGGGAAATGGTCGTACACAACATCGAGGACCTGGACCTGATTGGCGACCTCGGCGGCCTGGCCGACCTGGAGAATAACCCCAGGCTGGCCCTGGTTTATGAGGTAAGCCGGAGAGCGGGTTCGGAGTCCCGCATGACGGAGCTGCTGGAGCAGGTCATCAGGATGACCCAGCAGACCCTCAACGCCCAGGCGTCCTCCTTGCTCCTGACCGGCGATGATGAACAGGAGCTCTTCTTCGAGGTGGCCGAGGGACCGGTCAGCAAGGCCCTCAAGCGCGTCACGGTCAGCTCCAATAGCGGTGTCGCCGGGCAGGTGGTCCGCACCGGGAAGCCTCTGGTGGTTAACGACGTCAGTATAAGCGCCCATTTCGACCGCACCGTAGATGCCGTTACCGGCTTTACCACCACGTCTTTAATCTGCGCGCCCATGGTGGTGCATCACCGGACGGTCGGCGTTATCGAGGTGCTCAACAAACTGGACGGCAGCCCCTTCTCCCGGCAGGACCTGGAGGCCGTTGTCTCCGTAACCACCGCGGCCGCCGTCCGGTACAAAAGTCACAGACTCCGGCCGGCTTTGGAGCTAAAATAGTATAGTAAGAAAGAAAAGAGGTGGTGCACCGATTAAAGACGAAGGATTGACGGAAGGTTCCCGAGCTCCTCGTCAAGCGTAAAAAGGCCCGGAATAAATCGGGCGATTTGGCGAAGTCAACCAGACGGGAGTAGTAGTGGAACGAAGCCAGGGGCGGACGCTCTGAAGGCCGGGGTGCCGAAGAGGTCCGCTCCTTTGTTTTTCCCTCCACCCCCATTGCACATTTATAACACCAATAGTATTATTTAGTCGGCAGACATTCGTCCGCTTCCAATCCGGTGATAACAGGAGGGTCGTTAATCATGGAGCTGAAGAGGGAGATTTACCGGGCGTTCGGGGACGCCGTGGGGGCGGAAAATATCTCCGCCGACCCCGCCGAGGTGTCCGACCCCTCCAGCTATTTGTCGGGGAAAAGCCCGGCCCGAGACCCGCGAACACGCTAAACTGCGCAAAATCATTTACAGCCGTTAATTGAAATTGTAAGATTACTTATCGAAAAATTACCGGCACGCGGAATTGTCCGAAAAGGGGGTAATTTCACTATGCTGCAAACCGAAAAGGAAGTCCTGGTAACGGAGGAAGTAATCAATCTCGTGGTCAACGGCGATGCTTACCGGCTCAACGTCCCGTCCAACGCCATGCTCGACCACGTCCTGCGTGAAGAGCTTGGCTTAACAGGCACCAAGGAGTTCTGCGGCCAGGGCGCCTGCGGCGCCTGCGCCGTCATCATGGACGGCCGGGCCGTCCTCTCCTGCATGACGCTGGCCATCGAATGCAACAACCGGTCGGTGGAGACCATCGAGGGCATCGCCCGGGCCAACCATCCCCTGATTGAAGCCTACGTGAAACACCACTGTATGCAGTGCGGGTTCTGCACCCCCGGTTTCGTCGTCACCGCCAAGGCCCTGCTGGACCGCAACCCCGACCCCACCGATGACGAAATCAAGGAAGCCCTGGTGGGCAACCTGTGCCGGTGCGGGACCTATCCCCAGCATATCATGGCGGTCAAGGAAGCCGCCCGGAAACTGCGCGGAGGGTAACTAAGATGAACAACGAAGAGATATCCAGGATGCTGGAATCGTTCGATAACCTCAAGGCGGATAAATATCCCCTGGAAAAATACGAAAGCATCGGCAAGCGCGGCGTGCGGCGTATCGACGGGGTAGAGAAGGCGAGCGGCGCGGCCAGATACACCATCGACGTGCAGCTGCCGGGCATGCTCCACGGGAGGTTCCTGACCTGCCCCTATCCCCACGCGGAAATCATCAGTATGGACACCGGCAAGGCGGAAAAGCTGGCCGGCGTCAGGGGGATACTCCGGTATGACGACCCCGAGCTGCCGGAGAGCGCCTCCCTGGGCGGGCACGAGCCCTTCCCCACCGTTGTCCTCCCCCGCGTCGCCCACTTCCAGGGGGAAGAGGTCGGTGCCTTCGTGGTGGCCGACAGCGAGGACGTCGCCGAGGAGGCCCTGGAGTTGATTGAGGTGGAGTGGAAGCAGCGACCCTTCGTACTGGACCCGGAGCAGGCGTTAAAGCCGAATGCCCCCCTGGCCAACCCCGAGGCGCTCCCCAAGGGTAACCTCGACCCCGAAAGCACTTACATTGAAAAACACGGCGACGTCGAGAAGGGTTTCGCCGAGGCCGATAAGATAATCGAGTTCAAGTTCACCCAGGGACTGAACACCTGGATTGGCCCGGAGCGTCCCTGCGGCGTTTTCCGCTGGAACGGGGAGTGCCCGGAGGTCTGGCTGAAGCAGCAGCGTCCCCATATCAGCAAGCGCCATATCGCCACCTGGTTCGGCGGCATCCCGATGAATAAAATTGACGTCCACTGCCTCTACCAAGGCGCGAGCTTCGGCGGGTGGAGCCAGGTATCGTGGAACCTGGGTGGGCACTACTGCGCGGCGCTCATATCCCGCCGCCTCAACCGACCGGTGAAGTGGACCTTTAACCGCCGGGAGGACTTCTACGGCGGGGAGATGGACGAGGGGGCCTATTACTACAAGGTGGGGGCCAAACGGGACGGGACGATAACCGCCGTCGAGGCCCATGCGGTGGTGACCAACCAGTTCCTGCCGGTCTTCGGGGTGGTCAAGCACTTCATCGATAATACCCGGGTCCCCAACATCTACGGCAAAACGGAATCGGTGATGATAAACAAAGGGCCGACGGTGGCCACGCGCTGCGAGCAGAATTCCAACTGCCACAGCATGACCATGGTCTTCAACCACGTCGCCGAGGCGCTGGGGCTCGACCCCACCGAGGTGGCGCTGAAAAACGACGGCGCCGAGGGCCACGATATTACCTGGCTGAACAAGCGCAAGGCGGAGATGGGGTTCCAGGTCAGGGACAGCCTGAAGGAGTGCCTGGATAAGGGCAAGGCGGCGATAGCCTGGGACAAGACCTGGCACGCGCCGGGGACGAAGAAACTGCCCGACGGCCGGATGCACGGGCTGGCCTTCACCTGGACGCACGAGTGGGACGATTCCGGCGGCTCCAGCGAGATAGCCATTTACATCGAGCGCAACGACGCCACCGCCACCATACTCGGGTGCCGGTCGGACGTCGGCGTGAACGCGGAGACGGCCTACTGCCAGATTGCCGCCGACGAGCTGGGCCTGCGTATCGAGGACGTCCGCTACAAGGGGCAGATGGACGCCGGCTTCTACACCATGACGCCGGATACCTCCACCAACATGTCCGTCAACGGCTCGGCGGTCCGGCACTGCGCCCGGCTCCTGAAGAAAAAAATCCTGAAAACGGCGGTTGCCCCCCGGGGCGTAACGCAACTCAGCAGCTTCCCGCCCGCTTTCCCTGATAAAAAACCCGAAGAGTTGGACATCAAGGACAGCGTAATCTTCGAGAAGGCCAACCCGGCCAACCGCATGACGCTGGCGGAGTTCGTCGGGCCGAGCGGGGCCATGGGCCCCCTCCTCTCGACCATCGGGGAGCCCGTCTGGGCCGGCAAGGAAGGCATCAAATATCCGCTGCGTCTCACGCCGCCCCTCTTCGAGCACGCCTGGCACGTCCAGCGGGGGACCTACATCGGGGTGCGCCTCCGCCTCTGCCGGCAGGCCCATTTCATGGAGGTCGCGGTGGACGCCGAGACCGGCGAGGTCGATATCACGCGCATGGTCACCGTCAACGACGTCGGCAAGGCGATAAGCGTGGAGGGCTGCGAGGGGCAGGCGTACGGCGGGGCCGTCATGGCGGCGGGGAGAGGCCACACCGAGGAGGTCGTCCACGACCCCAATACCGGGGTGATGCTTAACGGCAATCTCCTGAACTACAAAATCCCTACAATGATGGACGTCGGAGAGATTGACACCGTCCTCGTGGAAACGGGCATGGGCTACGGCCCCTACGGGCTGGTCGGCATCGGGGAGGACGTGGCCACCGTCATGCCCACGCTCATCGGCGCGGCCGTCCACAACGCCATCGGTAAATGGGTGGACGGCTTCCCGGTAACCCCGGACAGGGTGCTCAGGGCGCTGGGAAAAGCATGATAACGCCCGAATATGATTTGGAGAGCTGACCGATGAAGAAGTTTAAACACGTGAACGCAAGCTCGCTCAAAGAGGCGGCGGCTGTCCTCAAGGCCGGCGGGGCCAGGGGAAAAATCATCGCCGGCGGCACCGATATCCTGGGCCAGATGCAGGACAATATCCTGCCGGAATACCCGGAGGTCATCGTCAATATCAAGAGCATCGACGGGCTGGACTACATCAGGGAGGACGACGGTAAGCTGCGTATCGGCGCTCTGACGAGGCTGGAAGATATCGCTCATGACAAGGTCGTTAAGGGAAAATACCCCGCCCTGTCCGAGGCCTGCCGCCGGACGGCCTCTCCCCATATCCGCGAGATGGGCACGCTGGGCGGCAACATCTGCCAGAGCAACCGCTGCTGGTACTACTGGGTCCCCGATAACCGGTTCAACTGCCTGAGGAAGGGCGGCAAGATGTGCTACGCCCTGACCGGAGATGCCCGGTACCACTCCGTCTTCGGCTCCACCCGGGTCTACCCCACCCCCTGCTCGGTGGCCTGCCCGACCAATGTTGACATCCCCGACTACCTGAGCCAAATCAGGGAAGGCGCCCTCGCCGGGGCCGCCAGGATTCTTATGGAGACCAACCCCCTCCCCGCCATCACCGGGAGGGTCTGCCCGCATTTTTGCGAGAGCGACTGCAATCGGGAAGGCTACGACGACTCCGTTTCCATCCGCTGCATCGAGCGCTTCGTGGGCGACTATATCCTCGAAAACCCGGACGTCATGGGCAAAATTCCGCCAAATAAGTTAAAGAAACAGGTGGCGGTTATCGGCTCCGGCCCGGCTGGACTCTCGGCGGCTTGCTACCTGCGCCGGTTCGGCCACGAGGTAACCATCTTCGAGGCCATGCCCGAGCCGGGCGGGCTGCTCGTCTACGGCATCCCGACCTACCGCCTCCCCAAAGATATCGTCAAAAGGCAGGTTGAAGCACTTACGAAAATGGGAGTCCGTCTCAAACTTAATGCGAAATTGGGCAAAAACATTAAAATAGACGAGCTGTCTAAAAGCTTCGACGCCGTGCTGCTGGCCTGCGGTGCCGGGAAGGAGCGGCGCTCGGGGATAAAGGGAGAGGCACTGATGATGTCCGGGATGGATTTCCTGAGGAACGCCAATACCGGCTCCCGGAAAGCACCCGGTAAAAAAATCGCGGTCATCGGCGGGGGCAACGTCGCCATAGACGTCGCCCGGACGCTCCTGAGGCTGGGCGCGGAACCGGTGGTCCTCTACCGGCGCGGGCGGGGGGAAATGCCCGCCCTCAAGGAAGAGGTGGACAAGGC
>JBDRFW010000130.1:0-3129 GCA_043818415.1 Chloroflexota bacterium
GGGGGAAGATTTTATTGAAGAGGGGCAAAGCCCCTCTTCAACTCCCCTTACTTGATTTCTTTTTGTAGCTCTTCGGCCAGTCGCATGGCGTAGTGGTCGGTCATGCCGGCGATGTAGTCAACCACCCTCCGCTGGGTGGTGCCGGCATGGCGGCGGTACTCGGCCGGCAGCTTGTCCTCGTGCCGGTTGAAATACCCCCACAGAAAGACCACCACGTCTCTGGCTTTGACTGAATCTTCCCGTCCCGTGCTCGGTGTATAGACCCGCTCGAAGAGAAAGTCGCTGAGCGTATTGGCGGCCGCCAGCACCGGCGGGCTCATGCCGACTGCGGGCCTCTTTCTGATTATATCACAAACGCGGATATCCCACGAGTTCATGATGATATCGCAGACCATCGTGTTGATGCGCCGGGAGTGGGAGAGCCCCAGCACCTCGACGGCGGAAAGTGGCAGGTCGCTTTCGGTGAGGATGCCGGCCCGGATGGCGTCGCCGATATCGTGGTTGATGTAGGCCACCATGTCGGCTATCTTGACGACTTCCCCCTCCAGGGTGCCGACCTCCCCCCAGTCATCGCCGAGGACGGCCACGCCCGACTTGGAGTGGCTGGCGATGCCGTCCCTCACCTCCCAGGTCAGGTTGAGCCCCCGGGCGTCCTTCTCCAGCAGGTCGACGATGCGGAGGCTCTGCTCGTTGTGCCGGAAGCCCTCGCCGTAGAGCTCGTCGAGGGTATCCTCCCCCCAGTGGCCGAAAGGGGTATGCCCCAGGTCATGCCCCAGGGAGATGGCCTCCGTCAGGTCCTCGTTGAGGTTGAGGGCGCGCGCGATGGTGCGGGCTATCTGGGAGACCTCCAGGGTATGGGTCAGCCGCGTCACGTAGTGGTCGCCGA
Source organism: Chloroflexota bacterium (assembly GCA_043818415.1). Lineage (GTDB taxonomy): Bacteria > Chloroflexota > Dehalococcoidia > Dehalococcoidales > RBG-16-60-22 > RBG-16-60-22. The sequence goes on from JBDRFW010000130.1 coordinate 887, forward strand.
GGGGGGCGATGAACACCTGCGTCTTGTGCTTGAGGCGGCGGAAGGACTTGCTGTGGATGATGCGGTCGCGGTCGCGCTGGAAGGCGGTGCGTACCGGGCACGGCTCTTCGGGCCGCTGCCTCCCGCGCGACAGCCGGCTCCTGACGGCATGAGGCGAGAGGCTTTCTTCTCTCTCCTCAGTCATCCGGCGTATATTCAGCTGTTGAATCACTTCATGCTCAGTTTAGCTTCCGCCGCGGCGATGATATCGCGGGTGGTGTCAATCATGTCCGGGCTGACGGATACGGAAGTGATGCCCCATTCCACCAGCTTCTCCGTAATCTCCGGGTAAACGGAGGGGGCCTGGCCGCAGATGGAGCAGGTGACGCCCCGGGCCTTGCAGGTCTTGACGACCTTCTCGATGGAGAGCATCACGGCTTCGTTGCGCTCGTCGAAGGTGGCGGCCAGCTTGGAGCTGTCGCGGTCGATGCCCAGCGTCAGCTGGGTGAGGTCGTTGGAGCCGATGGAAACGCCGTCGATGCCCACGTCGAGGAACTTGTCCAGCAGGATGACGTTGGATGGCACCTCGACCATCATCCAGAGCTTGAACTTGGCGGAGCGCTTCAGCCCTTCTTCGGCCATAATTTTAACGGTGCCTTCCAGCTCCGGTACGGTGCGCACGAAGGGAATCATCACCCAGAGGTTATCGTACTTCTCCCTGACCTTCTTGATGGCAGCCAGCTCCAGCTTGAACGTCTCGATATCGGTGATGTACCGCGAGGCGCCCCGGTAGCCAATCATGGGGTTCTCTTCCATCTCCTCGAACTTTTCCCCGCCCTTGAGGGAGCGGTACTCGTTGGTCTTGAAGTCGTTGGTGCGGTAGACCACCTGGCGGGGGTGGAAGGCCTCGGCGAACATGGCCAGCTTGGCGGCGAGCTTGGTGGTGAACTCGTGGCCGCGGCCCTGCTCAATCATGGCGCTGGGGTGCTCCCCGATTTCCGCCACCATGAACTCGGCGCGCAGCAGGCCGATGCCGTCGATGTCCCGCTTGGCCACGCGGTCGACGATGTCCGGTTGGGCCAGGTTGGCCAGCAGCTTGGTCCTGGTGACCACCTCGCCGCGGGCGCGTATCTTGACATCGCTGGCGATTTCTATCCTGCCGGCGTAGACCTTGCCGTTGCCGCCGTCCACCGTGATTACCTGGCCATCCTTGAGGACGGCGGTGGCGTTCTCGCAGCCGACGACGCAGGGGATGCCCAGCTCGCGACTGACGATGGCGGCGTGGGCGGTCCGGCCGCCGCGGTCGGTGACGATGGCCGAGGCCCGCTTCATCGCCGGGACGAAGTCGGGCGTGGTCATCTCCGCCACCAGGACGTCGCCTTCCAGCACCTTGTCTATCTGGCGGGGGTCCGACACGATTTTCACCGGCCCGGAAGCCACGCCCGGACTGGCCGGGGCGCCGGAGACGAGCACGGGGGCGTCGATGTCATGGATAGCCTGTGCCCCTTCCTTAATGGTGGTGATGGGACGGGTCTGCACGATGAAAAGATTGCCCTTCTCGATGGCCCACTCTACGTCCTGGGGGAAGTCGTAGTGCTCCTCCAGGGTCTTGCCAATCTCGGCCAGCTGTAAAATGATGTCGTCCGATATTTTCTGCTTCGCCTGCTCCTCCGGGGTGAGGTCGACCTTGATGTTGTCCGTCTTGCCGTGGGCGCCGGCCTTCTTGACCAGTTTCCACTCCTGCTTCTTGATTTCCTTCTCCTGGATTTTCATGTCCTTCTTGCCGACGGTATAGTGGTCCGGGGTGACATCTCCGGAGACAATCATCTCGCCGAGTCCCAGGACGGCCTCGATGGTTATCTTCTCCCGGTCGTTGTTGGTCGGTTCTACGGTGAACATGACGCCGGAAGTCTCGGACTGGACCATCCTCTGCACCGGCACGGCAATGCCCACCCGGAAGTGGTCAAAGCCCTGCTCCTGGCGGTAGAAGATGGCCCGCGCCCCGAAGAGGGACCCCCAGCAGCCGTGCACGGCTTTTACCACCTCTTTTTCGCCCTCAATATTGAGGAAGGTGGCCTGCTGGCCGGCGAAGGATGCCTCCGGCAGGTCCTCGGCGGTGCCCGAGGAGCGCACCGCTACCAGCCCCTTGCCCATCTTTACGTAGGCCTTCTCTATCTCCGCGGCCAGTTCCGGCGGCATGGGGGCGCTCTCTATAAGCTTCTGGACCTTGGCGGCGGTGTCCTGGAGTTGCCTGCTATCGTGGA
>JBDRFW010000131.1:0-4220 GCA_043818415.1 Chloroflexota bacterium
CCTAAACCGGCTCCAGCTCCTGCCCCGGCTCCTGCTCCTACTCCAGCACCCGCTCCGGCTCCGGCAACTCCGGCCGGCGGACCTCCCGCCATACCGCATACGCTCGAGGGCCGTGATAACTGTCTGTTGTGCCACGAGACCGGCGCAGCTGGTCCAAAGATACCGGTGGACCATGCCGGGCGCGCCAACGAGACCTGCACCGCCTGCCATAAAGCGGCCTGAGCCGGCCCTGCGGTTAGCCGGTTTCAAGCTTAATATTGTCTCTTTGGGGTAGATATCCGGGTCCTCAAGACCCAGGGGAGGAGTTTGTTTAAGAAAAGGAAGTTCCTTATCGGCGGGATTATCGTCATTCTCGCCCTGTCATACCTGGCCTATACCGGTTTCGAGAGCTCGGCGGCGTACTACTACACGGTGAGTGAAGCCGCCGCGCCGGGAAACTCCGTTTACGGTGAGAACCTGCGCATCAACGGAAAGGTCGCCGCCGGCTCTATCGAAAGCGATATCAGCACCCTAACGTTCAAGTTTTTCATCACCGAAGGAGGCGCCAGCCTCCCGGTAGTTTACCAGGGGGTTGTGCCGGACAACTTCAAGGACGATAGTGAAGTCGTCGTCGAAGGTTACCTGGACCAGTCCGGTGTTTTTCAGGCTGACACTATCCTGGCAAAATGTCCTTCTAAGTATGTACCTCAAGAATGAGAATCGGTTCGGGAAAGTAATTAATGTCAGTCATAGGCTACGCAGCACTATTTCTGGCACTGGCTTCATCGCTTTATGCGGCCGGTGCCTATATCATCGGAGCCAGAGGAAAACACCCCTCCCTGGTGGCCAGCGCCCGGAGCGTCCTGCTGCTCTCCGGCGGGCTGATTACCCTGGCGGTGCTGCTCCTCCTGGCCGCCCTGCTCTCCCATAACTTCCGGATTGAATACGTCGCCGCTTACAGCAGCCAGAGTACCCCCCTGGCTTACCTCGTCACCGCCCTCTGGGCCGGTAATGACGGCTCGCTGCTTTTCTGGGTCTGGCTGCTCTCCATCTTCGCCGTCATCGTCGTCCTCCAGCGGCGTGACGACAACCGTGAGCTGGTCCCCTACGCCTCGGCCGTCATCATGATTGTCCAGGCCTTTTTCCTCCTCCTGCTCGTCTCCGTGGCCAGTCCCTTCAGCCAGCTCCCCTTCGCCCCCGCTGACGGCCGCGGCCTCAACCCCATGCTGGAAAACCCCGGCATGATTCTCCACCCGCCGGCCCTGCTGGTCGGCTACGTCGGCTTCACCGTGGCCTTTGCCTTCGCCATCGCCGCCCTGTGGAGCCGGCGCCTCGGCAGCGACTGGCTGACGGCGGTGCGGCGGTGGACGCTGTTCTCCTGGCTACTGCTGGGCGTGGGCAACATCATCGGCGCCTGGTGGGCCTACGTGGAGCTGGGTTGGGGCGGCTACTGGGCCTGGGACCCGGTGGAGAACGCCGGCCTGATGCCCTGGCTGCTGGCCACCGCCTTCCTCCACTCGATTATGATTCAGCGCCGGAAGGGGATGCTCCGGGTGTGGTCCATGGTGCTGATAATCCTGACCTTCAACCTGGCCATCTTCGGCACCTTCATCACCCGCAGCGGCGTCCTCTCCTCCGTCCACACCTACGGCGAGTCCTCCATCGGGCCGTTCTTCCTGATATTTCTCATCATCGCGCTCCTCGGCTCGCTGGGGCTGCTCTACTACCGCCGGGAGGAACTCAGGGGCGGGGAAGAAATAGAAGACCTTGTCTCCAGCGAGAGCAGTTTCCTGCTGAACAATATTTTACTGGTCGGCGCCGCCTTCGTTATCTTCGTGGGCACCGTTTTCCCCGGTATCACGGAGGCCATCCGCGGCGTCAGGATTGAGGTGGGGAAGTCATTTTTCAACCAGGTCAACGGGCCTATTTTCCTGGCCATCATCCTGCTGGTGGGGCTCTGCACCCTCATCGGCTGGCGGAAGACATTGCTCCGCAAGCTGGGGCGCGACCTCCTCTGGCCGCTGGGAATAGCCGTCGTGCTGGCCGTCGTTCTTCTCATCCTGGGGGTCAGGCAGTGGCAGGCGCTGGCGGCTTCCTTCATCTGCAGCCTCGTTTTCTGGGTCATCCTGTATCGCTGGCTGCAGGACGCGAGGAACGCGAAGCAATCGGAAAAAGGCAACTATTTCCAGACCTTCTGGCGACTGCTCTCGGGCAACCGCACCCGCTACGGGGGTTACCTCGTCCACCTGGCCGTCGTCATCATGGCCGTCGGGGTCATCGGCTCCTCCATCTACGACGTGGAGAAGGAGGCCTCGCTACGGCAGGGCGAAACTTTAACCATCAAGGGCTATAACCTGGTCTTCCAGGGACTTCAGCTCCAGGAGACCCCGGACAAGCAGGTGGTGACCGCCTCCCTGCTGGTCTACCACGGGGACAGGTATATCGGCACGATGAAGCCCGAAAAATACTTCCACCGGAGCTTCGAGCAGCCGGTCACGGAGGTAGCCATCTACGCCAACGCCCTGGAAGACCTCTACGTGATACTGGCCGGCTGGGACGATACGGGCACCGCCGCCTTCACGGTGCTGGTCAACCCGCTGGTGGCCTGGCTGTGGGTGGGCGGGGGCGTCTTCCTTCTCGGGGGGGTGGTGGCTTTCTGGCCGGACCGCGGTCGGCTGCCGGCCCCCGCACCGCGAGCCCCCTCCGCCGGAACCGGCGACGCGCTGGAGGAAGAGATAGAAAGGCAGATTAGACAACGGCGGCAGAGTCGGGCGCGGTTCTGCTCACAGTGCGGTGCCAGAATCAAGCCGGGCAACCGTTTTTGCGGGAGCTGCGGCTCCCCGCTGGGCAAAGGAGGCGAGGGTGATTAAACGCATTTTACTGCTGGCGGTACTGCTGGTGCTGGCATTGTCCGTACCCGTGGCCGCTGCCGACCCCGGAGGCATCATCGAGGGACAGCTTATCAACGGCACGGCGAACAGCACCAGCCCGACCGGGCTGGCCGTCACCCTGTCCGTTTTTTTTAACGACGTCGAGACGGAGAGCACCGTCACCACCGCCGATGCCGATGACCGGTTCGTCTTTACCGGCCTGGATACCGGGCCGGAGTACCGCTACGAGGCGGCGACCCGCTACCAGGGCGTGGAATACCGCAGCGAGCCGGTCACCTTTGAAAACGGCGACCCCTCCGGCGCCGCCGATATTATCGTTTATGACACCACCGCCAGCGATGAAGCCATCCTGGTGATGATGTCCCACATGATACTTTCCTCCCAGCCAGACTCTCTCCTGGTCAGGGAGTATTACCTCTTCGTTAACTATTCCGACCGCACCTACCTCGGGCCGGGCGGGGACGCCGCCCGGGGCACGCTGCGCTTCTCCCTGCCGCCCGGGGCGGTCAACCTCCGGCTTACCATGGGCCTCCTGGACGGCGATATCCTCCTGAATGAAGACGGCTTTATGGACACCCGGCCGCTGCCGCCGGGGAGCCACGAGCTGGCCTTCTCCTACGTGGTCGGCCGTGACTCCGGCCGGTACACCCTCAATCAGCCCATCTACTACCCTACCAACCGGTTCGACCTCCTTATCCAGAGCGAGGATATCCAGGTCAGCAGCGCCCAGCTGGCCCAGGACGAGCCGATGGACATCGGCGGCCAGACCTACGGCCACCTCTCCGGGCAGGGACTGGCGGCGGGTAATACCCTCGCCATTAACGTCTCCGGCGAATCGGGGACGGGCGGCCCCGGGCTTTATTGGCTGGTGCCCCTGGTCATCGTCGTAGCCGCCGCGGTATTCATCCCGCTCTACCTGGTCAGGAAAAGGCGACTCCGCCCGGTACCGGCCGGTGGTGCCGCGGACCGGCAGCTGCTGCTGCTCAATGAGATAGCTGAGCTGGACGAAAGCTTTGAGGCCGGCCAGATTAACGAGGAAGATTACCACGCGCGGCGGGACGCCATGAAGGCGGAGCTGCGGGCGCTGATGCAGAGCAAAGAGGAGTGACGCGGTGGCGGATGAAATCAAAGACGTTGCCCCGGCCCAGGCCATTGCCGTACACGAGCTGAAAAAGGCCTTCGGCCACCACCTGGCGCTCAACGGCGTGGACTTCCGCGTGGCGCGGGGGGAATCGGTGGTGGTCTTCGGGCCCAACGGCGCGGGCAAGACCACCCTTATCAAGATACTGGCCACCATCATGAACCCCTCCTCCGGCCGGATTTTCATCGACGGCATGAGCGTTAAAGACA
>JBDRFW010000132.1:0-8466 GCA_043818415.1 Chloroflexota bacterium
GGGTACGGCGGACGCCATCCGGATGGTGGCGGGCGTGGTCGACGGCAACTTCCTGGTCATCAACGGCGACGTCGTCGTCGACCGGAAAGACATCAAACGCCTGGTTAAAAACGGCCGCAACACCATGAGCGTCATCGAAGGGAAAGACCCGCGCGGCCTGGGGATGGTCGAGCTTGCCGAGGACCGGGTCGTCAACATCTACGAGAAGACGGAAAAGCCCCCGACCCTCATGGCCAATGCCGGGCTCTACCTCTTCACGCCGCAGATATTCGATGCCATCGCGCGGACGGAGAAGTCGCCGCGGGGTGAGTACGAGATTACCGATTCCCTTCAGATGCTGATGGACACCAAAGAGGGGCTGCGTTACCAGGAAATAAAGTCCTGGCTCGACCTCTCCTATCCCTGGGACCTCCTGCGGGCCAACGAGTCCATGCTGGCCGGCCTCGTGGCGGAGAACCTCGGCGAGGTGGAGGCCAACGTCGTGCTCAAGGGAAACGTGGTTATCGGTAAGGGCACGGTGGTAAGGTCGGGCGCCTACATCGTCGGGCCGGTAATCATCGGGGGGGACTGCGATATCGGGCCGAACTGCTACATCCGTGCGTCCACGGCCATCGGTGACGGCTGCCACGTCGGCGCCGCCGTGGAAATCAAGAACTCCATCATCATGCGGGGCACCAGGGTACCGCACCACAACTACGTGGGTGACAGCGTCATCGGCGAGGGGTGCAACCTCGGCGCCGGCACCAAGATTGCCAACCTGCGCCTGGACAAGAAGAACATCTTCGCCGGCGGCATCGATACCGGCCGGCGCAAGCTGGGGGCTATTATCGGCGACCGCGTCGAGACGGGGATTAACGCCTCCATTAACGTCGGCACCATCATCGGCAATAACGCCTTCATCGGGCCGGGGGCGGTGGCCAGCGGCGTGATATTACCGGATTCAAAGATATTTTGAGGGGTGGCTTATGAAACAGGCAATTGTTCTGGCGGCGGGCGAGGGGCAGCGTCTCCGGCCGTTTACCGTGACCCGTCCCAAGGCCATGCTGGCCATCGCGGCCAAGCCCATTTTGCAGTACGTCGTCGAGTCCCTGGCCGCCAATGGCATCCGCCGGATTGTCCTCGTGGTGGGTTACCGCAAGGAGCACGTATTCGACTACATGGGTTCCGGCGAGCCGTTCGGCGTGGAAATCAGCTACGTAACCCAGGAGAAGCAGCTGGGCACGGCCCACGCCCTGGCGCAGGCTAAGGAGGTGGCCGACGACGAGTTCCTCGTCCTGCACGGGGACAACCTCATCGAGGCGGCCACTATCGCTGACTTCGTGGCGGTTAAGCCGGACGCGGTGCTGGTCAAGAGGGTGGCCGACCCCGTCCGCTACGGGGTGGTGAACATTGACGGCGACGAGGTGAAGGAAATCATCGAGAAGCCCCGGGAGGCCGGCTCCAACCTGGTCAATACCGGCATCTACGCCTTCAGCAAGGAAATCTTCCGCTTCACGGAGTCGGTGCTGGATATCCCCGATGCCCTGAACAACATGATTGCCGGGGGCCGCTCCATCAGGGCCCTGGAGACCACCGGCGCCCGGCTCGACGTCGTTTATCCCTGGGACATTCTCAGTCTCAACGCGGCTGTCCTCAGCGACATGGAGGCCAGATTGGGCGGCAGCATCGAGGACGGGGTATCGCTCAAGGGTCAGGTCACCGTGGGCGAGGATACCGTGATAAGGTCGGGCAGCTATATCTCCGGGCCGGTGGTCATCGGTGCCGGTTGCGATATCGGGCCCAACGTCAGCATCCTGCCGGCCACCAGTATCGGCGATAACGTGGTTATCAACTCCTTTACCGAGGTAAAAAACAGCGTCATCGGTAACGACGTCACCATCGGCCCCGGCTGCATCGTCAACGATTCCGTTATCGGCAAGGGCTGCATGATAAAGGGCCGGTTCGCCGCCTTCGGAGGCCAGAGCGAAATCAGAATCAACGGGGAGAGCCCGCTGGTGAACGTCGGTGTGATGATGGGCGAAGACTGCAGCGTGGACAACAACGTCACCGCCCAGCCGGGCACCATCCTCGGCAACTACTGCCAGGTGCGGATGGAGAAGGTCATCGGCGGCCGGATACCGGACCGCAGCCTGGTGTACTAGGCTTTTTAGAACGGGGACTGATTAAATATGTGCGGCATCGTCGGTTATATCGGCGCCAGGAAGGCCCAGCCGGTCCTCCTCGACTGCCTGGGCAAGCTGGAGTACCGCGGCTATGATTCCTGCGGCATCGCCGTCCTCAACGACGGCCTCGAGGTCCGCAAGGACGCCGTCCGGGTCAAGGTACTGGCCAAAGCGCTGGCGCCGCTGAACGGCACGGTCGGCATCGGCCATACCCGCTGGGCCACCCACGGTGAGCCTTCCAAAGTCAACGCCCACCCGCAGTGCGACTGTGCCGGGCGGATTGCCGTGGTCCATAACGGCGTCATCAACAACTTCCAGAAGCTCCGCGGGCAGCTGGTGGAGGAAGGGCATACCCTGGCCTCCCAGACCGATACCGAGGTGATACCGCACCTGATTGAGAAGTATTTTGACGGCGACTTCGTTAAGGCCGTGGAGCGGGCCCTGAAGGACATCGAGGGCTCCTACACCATGATTGCCCTCATGACCGGCGAGTCCCGGCTGGTGGCCGCCCGTCAGGACAGCCCCCTGATTATCGGCATCGGCGACCGGGAGAATTTCCTCGCCTCGGACGTCCCGGCGCTGCTGGACTACACCAGCCGGGTCATCTACCTGGAAGACGGGGACATCGCCGTGGTCAACGCCGGCAGCGTTCAGGTGAAGAACAACGGCTCTCCAATCGCCCGGGAAGAGCACAAGATACTCTGGAGCGTGGAGGACGCCCAGAAGGGCGGCTACGAGCACTTCATGCTCAAGGAAATCCACGAGCAGCCCAGGGTTATCCGGGATACCCTCGCCGAGTACATCGCGTCGGCGGAACCCATCGCCGACCTCACCGCGGCGGGGGGAACGGGACCGGAAGACCTGCTGATACTGGCCTGCGGCACCTCCTACCACGCCGGCCTGGTGGGCAAGTACATCATCGAGGGGCTGGTGAAAATCCCGGTACGCTGTGAGCTGGCCGACGAGTTCAACTACGCCGGCCAGGTATCCGCCCGCAACAAAGCGCTGGTCATCACCCAGTCCGGCGAGACGACGGATGCACTAAAGTCCATCAAGAAGCTCAAGGAAGCGGGCTGCGAGGTCATCGCCATCACCAACGTCGTCGGCAGCACGGCCAGTCGCCTCGCCGACCGCACTATTTACACGCGGGCGGGACCGGAGATAAGCGTGGCGGCCACCAAGACCTTCATCGGGCAGCTCATCGCCCTGTACTGGCTGGCGCTACCGTACTCGCGGGTGGATATCCGCCGGCTCGACGAGCTCGTCATGGAGCTGCGGCAGCTGCCGGTCAAGGTGCAGCAGGTCCTGGATAACGAGGCGGCCATCGCCGATATCGCCCGCCAGATGGCCGGCTACGAGAATATCTTCTTCATCGGCAAGGGGATAAACTACCCCGTCGCCCTGGAAGGTGCACTGAAGCTTAAAGAGATTTCCTACATCCACGCCGAGGGCTACGCCGCCGGCGAGCTCAAGCACGGTCCCTTCGCCCTGCTGGGCAGCCGGACGCCGGTGGTGGCGGTGGTGGCGCAGGACAACACCTGCGAGCCGGTCATCACCAGCATAAAGGAAATCAAGGCCCGGCGGTCGCCGGTGCTGGTGCTGGTGAGTGAGGGCGACGATGACACCGCGGAGCTGGCCGACTTTGTCATCACCGTGCCGCAGATTGACCCCCTCTTTTCCCCCGTGGTGAACTCGGTGGCCCTGCAGCTGCTCGCCTACTACGTGGCCAAACAGCGGGACTGCCCCATCGACTTCCCCCGCAACCTGGCCAAGAGCGTCACCGTGGAATAGCCACCGGCACGGTGGTGAACTTCCTCCGGGCCAGCCTGGCCGTGGCCACTCCTAGGGCTTCAGCGTCATCGTCTGATGCCGTCACCAGCAGTATCATGGCCGGGGCCGGCACCTGCCGGGTGACGGCGGTCAGCGCCAGGGTGGCCGGGTGTCCCCGGGCGGCTTCCTCTATAGAGCGGCGCTGGAAATCGATGATATTGAGGAGTCGCCGCGCCGGCTCCGAATCCGACCGTTTGAGCTGCTCGTAGTTGCGCCGGATTCTGGCGATATCGGCCGGCTCCAGGCAGCGTCCTTCGAGGTTCACTGCCCTTATTTCCCCCACCAGTGACAGCGCCCGCCGCAGCATTTCCAGCGGTTCCAGGACGGCGGTGCTCGTCACGGCGCTTTCGTGGTTATAGGCGGCCAGCGCGGTAGGGACGTGCTCCCGGGCCAGGGTCAGGGCGGCGGCAATCAGGTTAAAGGCCAGCTTATCGGCCGCCTCCGCGTCCGGCGCCGCCAGGTTGACGGCGATGATAACGGCCTGGTCGCCGACCTCCTGGAACTCCCTCACGATGAGCTGGCTCAGCTTTAAGGTATGCTTCCAGTCGATGTCCTTGAGCCGGTCACCGGGCTGGTAGGTACGGCTCTCCCGGTACTCGCTGCCCCGGGCCGGCGACACATTGGCCGGCGGCGGCAGTTTGGCGGCGGCCACCACCCCGGAGCCGGTCTGCTCCAGGTATTTCCTGGCCAGCCACGCGGCGTACTCGGCGCGGGGGATGACGTGGAGGTACAGCGGCTCCAGCGCCTGGGTTACCCGCACCAGCCCCCGCGGGTCGGTGGCCGAGACGGTGATGCGGGGGCGGGTCCCTCCCGCCAGGGGCGGCTTTAGGCTGACGTCGAATCGGTTCCGGCCGCCGCTTAAAACTACCTGTGACGGACTCACCTGCACCCAGGTGTCGGCAGCGGCCAGGCGGGCGTAGAGGCTTACCGGCGCCCGGCTGTCGACGTGGAGGGGCACCGTCTCGGTGGCCCCGGCCAGGACCCTCTTCCTCACCGCGTCCGCGGCGAAGGGACGGCGGGGGACGGCAACGTAGATGTATATCAGCATCGCCAGCAGGTAAAGGGCCAGGGCGGTGCCGGAAAGGAGCAGGACGGGGCGGCCGGCCGCCAGCGCTATCAGCATCACGGATACCGCGGCGCCGAGCAGGGCGGCGAAGACCGGGGTGGTCTGCCTCCCTTCATTTTCTTTCATCGGCACCGGGGCGCGGCGGTTGTTTTCCCTCAAATTAACGTCGATGAGGTAAATCACGGGCAGGGTGAGTGCCACTGCCGTGATTTGCGTCGCGAAAACCGTCAGCGCGGTCAGGCGTTCCAGCAGGGCCGCCAGGGGCAGCGGCGCCAGGCAAAGCACCGCCGCGTTGATGACGATATTAAATCGCGGCGGCGGCCGGCGCAGCGCGGCGGAAAGCACCGCCAGCAGCAGGCCGAGGGCCGGCGGCCAGTAGGGCCACGGCGCTATCACGGCGGCGGCCAGCAGCGCCAGCAGTACGTATATTTGACATAATAATACTGGCGATACTCTAGGCATGGTCGCTCTTGGGCACGGGGACCCGGGCGGCTACCTCTTCGATGATGGCGTCCGGGTTGACGTTCTCCATCTCGGCTTCGGGGCTGATGCGGACCCGGTGGCGGAGGGCCGGGGCGAGCAATTTTTTAACGTCGTCGGGGATAACGAAGTCGCGCTGTTGCACGAAGGCCCTGGCCCTGGTTCCCTTGAGCAGGGCGATGCCGGCCCGGGGGCTGATGCCCGGCAGCAGGTCCGGGTGGCGGCGCAGGTTATTCACGATTTCCAGGATGTATCCGCGGATATTATCGGCGACATGCACCGTCCTGACCTCCTGCTGGAGACGGACGATTTCCTCCGGCGTGGTCACCACCCCGATATCCGCCTCGCTGATGGCGTCGATGTCCCGCAAAATCAGGTCTTCCTCCTCCGGGCTGGGAAGGCCGCTCCAGGCCCGGAACATGAAGCGGTCCGTCTGTACCTCGCTCATCGGGGATGTCCCCGGGTCGCCGTAGGGAATCTGGGAAGCGATGACGATAAACGGCCGTGGCAGGGGATGGGTCTCCCGCTCGATGGTGACCTGCTGCTCCTGCATGGACTCCAGCAGGGCGGACTGGGTGCGGGGGGTGGCCCGGTTCAGCTCGTCGGTGAGGAGGATGTTGGCGAAGATGGGCCCGGGCATGAAGGTGCTGCTGCCGTCCGGGCGGTAAAGATAGAACCCGAGGATGTCCGAGGGCAGCATGTCCGGGGTGCCCTGCACCCTTTTGAAGCTGCCCCCGATGACCCGGGCGAAGGTGCGGGCGATGGTAGTCTTGCCCGTGCCGGGCAGTCCCTCGATGAGCACGTGCCCCTGGGAGAGCAGGGCCAGCAGCAGCAGCTCCTTGATATCCTCCTTGCCCACCACCACCCGGGATACCTCGGCGATAATCCTCCCCGGCGTGGCCTGTCCTTTTTCCGACCTGGTTATCATTTTCGACTCCTTTCCGGCGATTTTATCTTTTTCCCATGCCATACCGGCACCAGTATTATCACCAGCGCCGCCAGTACCAGCCCCGCCATGCCCGGCACGCTAGCCAGCCGGTCCCGGGCTTGCTTCAAAGCGTCCTTGGTGCGGTGGAGCTCCGAGGCGGGCAGGTGCGACTGGTCGAGATAGAGCGCGGTCGAGCCGGCGGCGATGTTTTCCATAAAGACGGCATTGCCTCCCATCGACTCCATGCCGTTGATGAAGAGACTGGGGTCGGCGATGAGGACGACCTCGCCCCGCCCCGCCGCCTGGCGGGCGATGACCGGCAGCGGGCCGGTAGGCTCGTTTTCTTCCCGGGTACCGCTGCCGTCGCGGTCAAGGAAGCTGAACGCCGACGACCGGGCGAGGACGCTGCCCCCGCTGACGCCATCCAGGCTGGTGGCGTGGTTGAAGACCAGGTTATCTGTGTTCACAGTTAGGGGGTCGGACGCGATATGTATAATCCGGGGAAACTGCTCGTTCCTGTAGTTGACCAGCGGGTCGAGCAGGACCTCGCCGCTGAAACGCGCCCCGAGCCCCAGGGACTCCAGGACCTCGTTGCCGTGGCCGTAGTCGTCGGCCAGAATTAATCTGCCGCCCCCGGCGACGAAGTCGCCGATTTGCTCCAGCTCGGCCTCGGTATAGCCGGCATAGGGGACGGTAATCAGGGTCGCCCCCTCCCCTGAAGATGGCAGGTCGGCCAGGGAATTGAGGGGCCGGACCGGGTAGCGGGTGCCCAGGTCCCCGGTGCCGTTCCAGAAGGGGTTTTCCACCCGGAAGTCCTCGTTGGAAGGGAAGAACCACGCCGTGATAATCAGGGCGATTACCATGGCGGCGGTGACGATGAATAAGAACCTACGCAGTCCCACGGTGTCGCTCCTCCCTGATGGTGTCGGCCAGACCCTCGGCCCGTGCGGCTTCCTCCCGGCGCGCCCCGGAGGCGGAGTAGAGTGCGCTCTCCGCGATGGCGGTCAGATCGGCGAAGGTCCGGGTAATAGCCGGGGGTAGGGATGCCGTTTCCAGGAACTCCCGCAGGGTGTTGCCCGGCGCCATGATAACCCCGGTTACCCTTTCCACCACCTCGAGGGCTCTCCGGTAGGCCGTCACTACCCGCTGGCTGACGGCGGAGAGTCCGGGCCGGGGGGCCGGCACCCAGTTGAACACTGGCTGTTCCGGGCCCCTTGCGGTCACGGCGCTCTTTTCCCCTGCCGTCCGCGGCCGGCGGCGGTAGAGAAATACGGCCGGGACGGCCAGCGCTCCCAGCACCAGGGCGCCGGTCAGCGGGTTGGCGGTGATTACCTGTCTTTTCACCTCTACTAATTCCCCGGCGGTCACCGGCGAGGTCATAGTGATTGAAATATCCCGGACGCCTACCGGCGACAGGTTAAAGGGGTTACGGGCGGCGATGGTGTAAAAGGGGTTGGCGGCCAGCGGTGCCCCGCCGGGCAAGAGGTCCAGCTTCAGAGTATCGTTAAAATAGCCGTCCGGCGACGTGATGACCGTGCGCACGGAGTCTTTGAAGGTCAGGATTACCGGGGTATCCGCCACCGGCCCGAAGTCGTGATAGACCCGGCCGCCGATTTGGATGGCTCCCGGCAGGACGACAAGCGTCGGCGTTTGCATATCTATGTGAACGGGTAATACCAGGACATTAATGCCCCGGTCCTGGCGGGCGCCGGAGTAGCGGCCCATCGGTGGGACGGCTACGGTCAGGGTATGGCGGCCGGTCGGGAGGTTTTCCGGCGGGGTTATCTCCCGGCGGAACGGGCCCGGCGCCGGTGCTTCCGCTACCGGGGAGCCGTCGAGGAAAATGCCGGTGATGCGGCCCTGGCTGTCGTCGGCTTCTACCTGCCCGCTGACGTTGAAGGGGAGCCCCGGATAGACGCTGGCGGGGGTATCGACCCGGAGATGGGTGGGGTAGAACCGGGCCTCGATGGTCGCCGGCTGGCTCATGCCGGCCAGATAGA